>NZ_JBVJWO010000010.1:108912-246192 GCF_055602345.1 Streptomyces sp. NPDC037401 | reverse complement strand
CCCCCCCCCCCCCCCCCCCCCCCCCCCCCCCCCCCCCCCCCCCCCCCCCCCCCCCCCCCCCCCCCCCCCCCCCCCCCCCCCCCCCCCCCCCCCCCCGGCGCGGCCGGGTCGGGGCGGATTCCGGATCAGGCGGCGGCGGTCACCGGGACCGTGGCGCCGGACAGGGCCAGCGTCAGCACCTGGCGCACGTCGGTCACCGGGTGCACGTCCAGCCGCTCCAGCACCTCGGCCGGCACGTCGTCCAGATCGGCTTCGTTCCGCTTCGGGATGATGACGGTGCGGATCCCGGCCCGGTGGGCGGCCAGCAGCTTCTGCTTGACCCCGCCGATCGGCAGCACCCGGCCGGTCAGCGAGACCTCGCCGGTCATCGCGACGTCCGTGCGGACCTGGCGGCCGGAGAGCAGCGAGGCCAGGGCCGTCGTCATGGTGATGCCGGCGCTCGGCCCGTCTTTGGGCACCGCGCCCGCAGGGAAGTGGATGTGCACCCCGCGGTCCTTCAGGTCGGCGACCGGCAGCTCCAGCTCCGCGCCGTGCGAGCGCAGGAAGCTGAGGGCGATCTGTGCCGACTCCTTCATCACGTCGCCGAGCTGGCCGGTGAGGGTCAGCCCCGCGCCGCCGGTCTCCGGGTCGGCGAGCGAGGCCTCCACGAAGAGCACGTCGCCGCCGGCGCCGGTGACGGCGAGGCCGGTGGCCACGCCGGGGACGGCGGTGCGCCGCTCGGCCGGGTCCTGCGCCGACTCCGGGACGTGGTGCGGCCGTCCGATGAGCCCGCGCAGGTCCTCCTCGCCGATGGCGGCCGGGAGGCCGCGCTCGCCCAGTTCGTGCTGCGAGGCCACCTTGCGCAGCAGCCGCGCGAGGGACCGCTCCAGGGTGCGCACGCCCGCCTCGCGGGTGTACTCGCCGGCCAGCTTCCGCAGCGCGCCCTCCTCCAGGGTCACCTCGTCCGCGCCGAGCCCGGCCCGCTCCAGCTGGCGGGGCAGCAGGTGGTCGCGGGCGATGACGACCTTCTCGTCCTCGGTGTACCCGTCGAGGCGGACCAGTTCCATGCGGTCCAGCAGCGCCTCGGGGATGGCTTCCAGGACGTTCGCCGTCGCGAGGAACACCACGTCGCTCAGGTCCAGCTCGACTTCGAGGTAGTGGTCGCGGAAGGTGTGGTTCTGCGCCGGGTCGAGGACCTCCAGGAGGGCCGCGGCCGGGTCGCCCCGGAAGTCCGAGCCGACCTTGTCGATCTCGTCGAGCAGCACGACCGGGTTCATCGAGCCGGCTTCCTTGACGGCCCGTACGATCCGGCCGGGCAGAGCGCCGACGTAGGTGCGCCGGTGGCCGCGGATCTCGGCCTCGTCCCGTACGCCGCCCAGGGCGACGCGGACGAACTTGCGGCCCATGGCGTGCGCCACGGACTCGCCGAGCGAGGTCTTCCCGACTCCCGGCGGGCCGACCAGCGCGAGCACGGCACCGCCGCGCCGTCCGCCGACCAGGCCCATGCCGCGGTCGGCCCGCCGCTTGCGGACCGCGAGGTACTCGGTGATCCGGTCCTTCACGTCGTCGAGTCCGGCGTGCTCGGCGTCGAGGACGGCTCGGGCGGCCCGGATGTCGTACGCGGCGGCCGCGTCGTCGGTCCGTTCGTTCCAGGGCAGTTCGAGGACGGTGTCGAGCCAGGTGCGGATCCAGGAGCCCTCGGGCGACTGGTCGCTGGAGCGCTCCAGCTTCTCGACCTCCTTGAGGGCGGCTTCGCGCACCTTCTCGGGCAGGTCGGCGGCCTCGACGCGGGCGCGGTAGTCGTCGGATTCCTCGCCCTCCGCGTCGCCGTTCAGCTCGCGCAGCTCCTTGCGCACGGCGTCGAGCTGGCGGCGCAGCAGGAACTCCCGCTGCTGCTTGTCGACGCCCTCCTGGACGTCCTTGGCGATGGACTCGGCGACGTCCTGCTCGGCCAGGTGCTCGCCGAGCCACTTGACGGCGAGCCGCAGCCGGGCCACCGGGTCGGCGGTCTCGAGCAGTTCGACCTTCTGGGCGGTGGTCAGGAACGGCGAGTAGCCGGAGTTGTCGGCGAGGGCGGACACGCCCTCGATCTGCTGGACCCGGTCGACGACCTGCCAGGCCCCGCGCTTCTTCAGCCAGCTGGTGGCGAGGGCCTTGTACTCCTTGACGAGCTCGGTGACGGCTCCGGGCAGCGGATCGGGGACGGTCTCGTCCACGCTCTCGCCCTCGACCCACAGTGCCGCCCCGGGCCCGGTGGTGCCGGCCCCGATCCGCACCCGGGCCCGGCCGCGGATCAGCGCGCCGGGGTCTCCGTCGGAGAGCCGGCCGACCTGCTCGACGGTTCCCAGCACGCCGGTCGCGGCGTACGTGCCGTCGATGCGCGGCACCAGCAGCACCCGGGGCTTGCCGCCCCCGGCGCCTGCCTGCGCGGCCTCGACGGCTCCCCGCACCTCCGCGTCGGACAGGTCGAGCGGGACGACCATGCCGGGCAGCACGACCTCGTCATCAAGAGGCAGCACGGGCAGGGTGAGCGTTTCGGACGTCGAAGCCATGATCTTCCCTCCGGCAGTGAAGTTGAGCTATGCCGACTCAATGCATCTGCGCGGCCTGGTGTTCCCCAACGGCCGTTCGCCGTGGGCGAACAGCCGTGGGACGCGGTGTCACGGGCAGGTGCCGGGGAGGGCGTAGAGCGAGACGCGGGCGCCGTGGACCGGGACGACCGTGCACAGGTCGAAGTGGGTCGCCAGGGTCTGGCGTTTGACGGCCTCCCGGGGGAAGGCGTCGAGCGGCTGGTCCGGCGGGTCGGACAGCGTGACGATGCGCGGGGCGGCCAGCATCGCGGCGCGGATGTCCGGGGCGGGCAGTTCGGTGCCCTGGAGGGTGCGGGACGCGGCCGGGGTGCGGGCCAGGGCCAGGTCGTCGAGGCCCCCGTGGACCTCCGGGGCGGACAGCAGCCACTCCCGGCGCCGCGCGGGCAGGAAGAGCACGGCGTCGCCCGGACGCGCCAGCTCGCGCACCGCCTGCGCCGTGGCCGCCGCGTCGTCCTTGCGGCTCTCGGGCGTGCGCAGCCACCAGGACCAGGGCAGCACGAGCAGAACGAGCAGCAGCGCCGCCCACGGGCGCCACGGCCGCGCGCCCGCGAGCAGGGCGAGCCCGGCCAGCGCGTAGAGCACGTACCGGTCGACGTACCAGGGGCTGACGACCGAGACGGTCAGCAGCAGGCCGGGCGGGAGCAGCAGGAGCGGCAGCCCGGTCCGCACCAGCCGGCGGTCCGCGCCGCGGGCCAGCAGCAGCCCGGCCGCCGCGGCGACGGCGTACACCGCCCAGTCCGTCCACGCGGGCGCGGCCAGCCAGCCCAGCTGGGCCCGCGCCTGACCGGCGCTCACCACCGCGAGCGGGGCGACCAGCACCAGGACGGCCGCGGCGCTGTACCGCCAGGCCCGGCTGCGCCAGGCGGTGAAGGCGTGCGCGAGCAGGGCCAGGACGGCGAACTCGTGCAGCCAGCAGCCGAGCCCGAGCAGGAGCGCGTAGGCCACCCACCGCTCGCGCAGCAGCAGGTACGTCGCCCACACCACGGCCGCGGCGACCAGCGCGTACGACCGCCCCTCCTGCGCGTACATCTGCACGGGCGGCATGACGGCGTAGACCAGGCCCGCGGTCAGGCCCGCGCGCCGGCCCGCCAGCTGCCGGCCGGTCGCCGCCACCCCGGCCGCCGCGACGGCGGTCGCGAGCACGGACGGCAGCCGCAGGGCGGTCAGCCCGCCGTCCCACAGGCCGAACACGCCGTGCATGAGGAGGTAGTGCAGGCCGTGGACGGCGTCCACCTGCCCCAGCAGGCCGAAGAGCTCGCGCAGCGAGCGGTGGGCGGCCTGGTAGGTGACGGACTCGTCCCGCCACAGGGAGCCGCCGCGGCCGATCCCCCACAGCCCGACGGCGAGCGCGGCCAGGGCGGGCGCCAGCACCACCAGGGCGGCTCCGTCCCCGGGGCCGGAGCCGGGAGCCGGCCCGGCACCCGGTGCACGACCGGGCGCGGGAACAGTGGGCGCGGCGGGCGCGGGAGCGAGCGGGGTCCGTCTGGCGACGGCTGTCCGGCTGATGACGGCCTCCGGTCGTAACGGCTGACGGATCGGACTGCGGGCTCCATACTCGGGGGTCGGCTGTCTCGATGGAGGTGGAGCGTGCGAGCGATCCGGTCAGCGGTGGGGGCTTTGGGCGCGGCGCTGTTGACGGCCTGCAGCTTCTCGGCCGAGCCGTCGGCCCCGGTGACGCTCTCGGTCTCGCAGGCCCCGTCGGCGGCGGTCTCGGTGTCCGGGGCGCCGGCTCCGTCCGCCCCTGCCTCCGTCTCCGTCTCCGCATCCGCATCCGCATCCGCCCAGCCGACGCGCGCCGACCAGCGGCTGGTCGCCGTCACCCGCAGCGGCGGCTTCACCGGCCGGGAGCACAAGAGCGTGCTGGTCGCGGGCGACGGTTCGTACCGGCTGCTCGACCGCGGCAGGCAGACGGGCGGGGGGCGGCTGACGGGGGCCCGGCTGTCCCGGCTGCGGGCGGCGCTGGCGGCCGCCGACTTCCCGAACCTGCCCCGGGTCATCGTCGAGGGCCGGGTGTTCGACGGGTACATGTACGCGTTCGTGCACGCCGGCCGCGAGATCGCGACACAGGACGGCTCGATCCCGCCGGCCCTGGCGGAGGTCCTCGCGGCCCTGCCCCGCTTCTAGCGCGGTCCGGCCTGCCGGAAGACTATGCGGAATGCCTCATTCACCTCGGTTCACCTCGATTGAAAGGCCTACCTACCCATGAGCGACCGCTTGCCCGAGCCGTCCTGACCTGGGTCACCACCCGCATGGCCGCACGTCGGGGACTCCTCTACGCTGCTCCCCATCACGCAGGATCTTTGTACGCGAAGTGCAGTGGAGTACAGCGAAACAGGGGCGGGGCGATGGAGCAGACACACACCCAGAACGCGGCGGCGGCGACACCCGGCGCCCAGCGCAGGGTGCTGGTGGTCGAGGACGACCAGACCATCGCGGAGGCCATCGCCGCCCGGCTGCGCGCGGAGGGATTCCAGGTCCAGACGGCGTCCGACGGCCCCGCCGCGGTCACGGCGGCCGAGGGCTGGCTGCCCGACCTGCTCGTGCTGGACGTGATGCTGCCGGGCTTCGACGGGCTCGAGGTGTGCCGCCGGGTCCAGGCCCAGCGGCCCGTACCGGTGCTGATGCTCACGGCCCGTGACGACGAGACCGACATGCTGGTCGGGCTCGGCGTCGGCGCCGACGACTACATGACCAAGCCGTTCTCCATGCGCGAGCTGGCCGCCCGGGTGCACGTCCTGCTGCGCCGGGTCGAGCGGGCCACGATCGCCGCCAGCACCCCGCGGGCCGGCACGCTGCGCCTGGGCGACCTGGAGATCGACCACGCGCAGCGCCGGGTCCGGGTGCAGACCGAGGACGTGCACCTCACGCCCACGGAGTTCGACCTGCTGGTCTGCCTGGCCGGGACGCCGCGGGCGGTGCTCTCCCGGGAGCAGCTGCTCGCCGAGGTCTGGGACTGGGCCGACGCGTCCGGCACCAGGACGGTCGACAGCCACATCAAGGCCCTGCGCCGGAAGATCGGCGCCGAGCGGATCCGGACGGTGCACGGCGTGGGGTACGCGCTGGAGACCCCGGCGCCGTGACGCCGCGGCCCGGGGCGGGGCCGCGCAGGATGCGGCCGTTCTCGATCAAGACCAAGCTCGGCACCCTGGTCGTGGTCTCGGTCTTCATCACCACCGGCCTGCTGATGGTGGCCCTGCGGACCGACACCGAGCTGCGCTTCATCACGGTCTTCTCGGTGATCGCCTCGATGCTGATCACGCAGTTCGTGGCGCACAGCATGACCGCGCCGCTGGACGAGATGACCACGGTCGCCCGCTCGATCTCGCGCGGCGACTTCACGCGCCGGGTGGTGGGCGCGGACCGCCGGGACGAGCTGGGCGACCTGGCCGCCACGATCAATCTGATGGCCGACGACCTGGAGGCGGTGGACCGGCACCGCAAGGAGCTCGTCGCCAACGTCTCGCACGAACTCCGCACGCCCATCGCGGCCCTGCGGGCGGTCCTGGAGAACGTCGTCGACGGGGTCTCCGACCCCGAGCCCGAGACGATGCGGACCATGCTCAAGCAGACCGAGCGGCTCGGCGGGCTGGTGGAGACCCTGCTCGACCTGTCCCGGGTGGACAACGGCGTCGTCCCGCTCAAGGCGCGCCGCTTCGAGGTGTGGCCGTACCTGTCGGGGATCCTCAAGGAGGCCGGGCTGGCGGCCGCCGGCCGGCCGGGGCTGACCACGGGCTCGGGCAGCCACACCCGCAAGGACGTCCACCTGCACCTGGACGTCTTCCCGCCGGACCTGACGGCGCACGCGGACGCCGAGCGGCTGCACCAGGTGGTGGCCAACCTCATCGACAACGCCGTCAAGCACAGCCCCCAGCACGGCCGGGTCACCGTACGGGCGCGGCGGGGCACGGCGCCGGAGTCGCTGCTCCTGGAGGTCCTCGACGAGGGCCCCGGCATCCCGGAGTCCGAGCGCCACCGGGTCTTCGAACGCTTCAACCGGGGCAGCGCCACCGGCGACGGCGGTACGGGCCTGGGGCTGGCGATCGCCCGCTGGGCGGTCGGGCTGCACGGCGGCGACATCGGCGTGGCCGAATCGGCGCGGGGTTGCCGGATCCGGGTCACCCTTCCGGGAGTCCGGAAACCGGCAGGTTGACGTAGGGTTCGAGTCAGGAAGCTGAGATCTCGGCCACATGTGCCGGGGATCCGTCAGGGGTGCGAGCCAAAGGGCCGCAACCTGGATGTCGCGTACGCGAACCTCGCTTGTTTCCCGCCATTTCGCGCGGCGAAACCCGCCGTTCGATGTGACTTGCACGACGGATGTCCCGCCCGGTCTGCATCTCACGCCCAGGGAGGCGTAGCCTTTATTCCCGCTGTCCATCACCTTGTGAAGCGGAAGAGGGCGGTTGCCGCCGTGTCGCCACAGTCCCCCAGTAACTCGAGCACCACGACCGAAACCGGTGGCGGGAAGAACCCCGCCTCAGGCTTCGGCGCGAATGAGTGGCTCGTCGACGAGATCTACCAGCAGTACCTCCAGGACCCCAATTCGGTCGATCGCGCCTGGTGGGACTTCTTCGCCGACTACAAGCCGGGCGGCCAGGCCGCCGCGGCGAAGCCGGAGAAGCCCGCAGCGGCCGCCGAGCCCACGACTCCGGCCCCGGTCACGGAAAGCGGCTCCGCACAGTCCGCTCCCGCACCGGCCCGGACCCCGCAGCCCGCGCAGGTCGCCGACACCGCCGCCACGGGGGCGGCCGGTGCCACGCCTGCCACTGCAGCTCCCGCCTCTGCTGCTTCAGCTCCTGCCTCTGCTCCTGCTAAGCCCTCTGGTGCCCCTGCTGTGACTGTCACCTCCCCGACCGCGGCCGCCGCACCGGCCGCGGTCGCCCCTCAGGCCTCCGCCCCGAAGACCGCGCCTGCTGCCGCGCCCTCCGCCGAGGCCCCTGCCGGCCCCGAGCTGGTGACGCTCCGCGGTCCCGCCGCCGCCGTCGCCAAGAACATGAACGCCTCGCTGGAAGTGCCGACGGCCACGTCCGTCCGCGCCGTCCCGGTGAAGCTGCTGTTCGACAACCGCATCGTCATCAACAACCACCTCAAGCGGGCCCGGGGCGGGAAGATCTCCTTCACGCACCTCATCGGCTTCGCGATGGTGCAGGCCATCAAGGCCATGCCGGGCATGAACTACTCCTTCGCGGAGAAGGACGGCAAGCCCACGCTGGTCAAGCCGGAGCACGTGAACTTCGGCCTCGCCATCGACCTGGTCAAGCCCAACGGCGACCGCCAGCTCGTCGTCGCCGGCATCAAGAAGGCCGAGACCCTCGACTTCTTCGAGTTCTGGCAGGCGTACGAGGACATCGTCCGCCGCGCCCGCGTCGGCAAGCTGACGATGGACGACTTCACCGGTGTGACGGTCTCCCTCACCAACCCCGGCGGCCTGGGCACCGTGCACTCCGTGCCCCGCCTGATGCCCGGACAGTCGGTCATCATGGGCGTCGGCTCCATGGACTACCCCGCGGAATTCCAGGGCACCTCGCAGGACACCCTGAACAAGCTGGGCATCTCCAAGGTCATGACCCTGACCTCGACCTACGACCACCGGGTCATCCAGGGCGCGGCCTCCGGCGAGTTCCTGCGCATCGTGGCGAACCTCCTCCTCGGCGAGGACGGCTTCTACGACCAGGTCTTCGAGTCGCTGCGCATCCCGTACGAGCCGGTCCGCTGGCTCCGGGACATCGACGCGAGCCACGACGACGACGTCACCAAGGCCGCCCGCGTCTTCGAGCTGATCCACTCCTACCGGGTCCGCGGCCACGTCATGGCCGACACCGACCCGCTGGAGTACAAGCAGCGCAAGCACCCCGACCTCGACATCACCGAGCACGGCCTCACCCTGTGGGACCTGGAGCGCGAGTTCGCGGTCGGCGGCTTCTCCGGCAAGTCGATGATGAAGCTCCGCGACATCCTCGGCGTGCTGCGCGACTCGTACTGCCGCACCACCGGCGTCGAGTTCATGCACATCCAGGACCCCAAGCAGCGCAAGTGGATCCAGGACCGCATCGAGCGCCCGCACACCAAGCCGGAGCGCGAGGAGCAGCTGCGCATCCTGCGCCGCCTGAACGCCGCCGAGGCGTTCGAGACCTTCCTGCAGACGAAGTACGTCGGCCAGAAGCGCTTCTCGCTCGAGGGCGGCGAGTCCGTCATCCCGCTGCTCGACGCCGTCATCGACTCGGCCGCCGAGGCCCGCCTCGACGAGGTCGCGATCGGCATGGCCCACCGCGGCCGCCTGAACGTCCTGGCGAACATCGTCGGCAAGTCGTACGCGCAGATCTTCCGGGAGTTCGAGGGCAACCTCGACCCGAAGTCCATGCACGGCTCCGGCGACGTGAAGTACCACCTGGGCGCCGAGGGTACCTTCACCGGCCTCGACGGCGAGCAGATCAAGGTCTCCCTGGTCGCGAACCCCTCCCACCTGGAGGCGGTGGACCCGGTCCTGGAGGGCGTGGTCCGCGCCAAGCAGGACCTGATCAACAAGGGCGGCACGGACTTCACCGTCCTGCCCGTCGCCCTGCACGGCGACGCGGCCTTCGCGGGCCAGGGCGTCGTCGCGGAGACGCTGAACATGTCGCAGCTGCGCGGCTACCGCACCGGCGGCACCGTGCACATCGTCATCAACAACCAGGTCGGCTTCACCGCCGCCCCGACGTCCTCGCGCTCGTCCATGTACGCCACCGACGTGGCCCGCATGATCGAGGCGCCGATCTTCCACGTGAACGGCGACGACCCGGAGGCCGTGGTCCGCATCGCGCGGCTCGCCTTCGAGTTCCGCCAGGCGTTCAACAAGGACGTCGTGATCGACCTCATCTGCTACCGCCGCCGCGGTCACAACGAGGCCGACAACCCGTCGTTCACGCAGCCGCTGATGTACGACCTGATCGACAAGAAGCGCTCGGTGCGCAAGCTGTACACCGAGTCCCTGATCGGTCGCGGCGACATCACGCTGGAAGAGGCCGAGCAGGCGCTGCAGGACTTCCAGGGCCAGCTGGAGAAGGTCTTCGCGGAGGTCCGCGAGGCGGCCGGCCAGCCGGCCGCGGCCGTCCAGGTCCCCGAGGCCCAGGCCCAGGCGGCGTTCCCGGTCGCCGTGAACACCGCGATCTCCCAGGAGGTCGTCAAGCGGATCGCCGAGTCCCAGGTCAACGTCCCGGAGCGGATCACCGTCCACCCGCGTCTGCTGCCGCAGATCCAGCGGCGTGCGGCGATGATCGACGACGGCACGATCGACTGGGCGATGGGCGAGACCCTGGCGTTCGGTTCGCTGCTGCTGGAGGGCACCCCGGTCCGGCTGTCCGGCCAGGACTCCCGCCGCGGCACCTTCGGCCAGCGCCACGCGGTGCTCGTGGACCGGGAGACCGGCGAGGACTACACCCCGCTGCTCTACCTGTCCGAGGACCAGGCGCGCTACAACGTCTACGACTCGCTGCTGTCCGAGTACGCGGCCATGGGCTTCGAGTACGGCTACTCGCTCGCCCGCCCGGACGCGCTCGTGCTGTGGGAGGCGCAGTTCGGCGACTTCGTCAACGGCGCCCAGACCGTCGTCGACGAGTTCATCTCCTCGGCCGAGCAGAAGTGGGGCCAGACCTCCGGCGTCACGCTGCTGCTGCCGCACGGCTACGAGGGCCAGGGCCCGGACCACTCGTCCGCCCGCCCGGAGCGCTTCCTCCAGATGTGCGCGCAGGACAACATGACGGTCGCGATGCCGACCCTGCCGTCGAACTACTTCCACCTGCTGCGCTGGCAGGTCCACAACCCGCACCACAAGCCGCTGGTCGTCTTCACCCCGAAGTCGATGCTGCGTCTGAAGGCCGCGGCGTCGAAGGCGGAGGAGTTCACGAGCGGTTCGTTCCGCCCGGTCATCGGCGACACGACCGTCGACGCGAACGCCGTCCGCAAGGTCGTCTTCTGCGCGGGCAAGGTCTACTACGACCTGGAGGCCGAGCGGGCCAAGCGCGGCATCACGGACACGGCGATCATCCGCATCGAGCGCCTGTACCCGCTGGCGGGTGCCGAGCTCCAGGCGGAGATCGCCAAGTACCCGAACGCCGCCAAGTACATCTGGGCCCAGGAGGAGCCGGCGAACCAGGGTGCCTGGCCGTTCATCGCGCTCAACCTGATCGACCACCTGGACCTGGCCGTCGGTGCCGACATCCCGGCGGGCGAGCGCCTGCGGCGCATCTCGCGCCCGCACGGCTCGTCCCCGGCCGTCGGTTCCGCCAAGCGCCACCAGGCGGAGCAGGCCCAGCTGATCAACGAGGTCTTCGAGGCCTGAGCCGTACCGTGAAGGCCCGGACCCCCTGGCGGGGTCCGGGCCTTCCGGCTTTCCGGGGGCGGCGGCGGCCTACGGCTGGGGTTCGAAGTCCCAGTACGGGCGGACCCGCTGGCGCGCCGAGACGGTGTGGACGTGCTGCGGTCCCAATGTCCGTACGAGCGCCCGGATGCCCGCGTCCTCGTGCTTCTGCGCCTCGTCGTCCTGCCGGACCGCCCGCAGGTCCGCGGCCAGGGCGGTCTGCGCGCTCAGCGTCATCGGGTGGTCGCCGCCGAGCACCTGCTCGGCGGTCCGCAGGGTGTCCCTGCCCAGGCCGACGGCGTCCTCGCGGCGCCCGGTGATGTTCCGGCAGCCCGCGGCGTTGAGGGCGACGCCCAGGGTCCAGGGGTGCCGCTCCCCCAGGGCGTTGCGCATCCCGACCAGGGCCTGTTCGCACAGGCTCAGGGCCTCTTCGCGCTCGCCCTGGGCCCGCAGGACCAGGCCCAGGTTGGCGACGGTGCCGATGGAGAAGGGGTGCGCGAGGCCCAGTTGCTGCTGGTAGCCGCGGACCACGTCCTCGGAGATCCGGCGGGCTTCCTCGATGTCGCCGTACTCGCGCAGGTAGGTGGCGTAGTCGGAGGCCACCATGAGGGTCCACGGGTAGTCGGCGCCGTACACGCGCGTGGAGCGTTCCAGCACGGTGCGCAGCCGCGCTCCTGCTCCCGCGATGTCCCCGGAGCGGCGCAGGCACAGGCCGAGGTTGTGCTCGGCTCGCAGGGACTGCGGGTGGTTGGCGCCCAGGACCTGGGTGTTGAGGCGCAGTCCCTGCTCGGCGCGGGTCTGGGCCTCGCGGTAGCGGCCCATCAGGCGGAGGTTCATGGCGCAGGCGATGCCGGAGCTGAGGGTGGCGATGTGCCGGGGCTTCAGGAGGGCTTCGCGGCGGCGCAGGGTGTCGAGGTCGAGTTCGTAGGCTTCCTGGTAGCGGCCGAGGAGGCGCAGGGCGGCGGCGAGGTTGTTTTCCTCGTTGAGGGTGGTGGAGTCGTCCTCGCCGAGGAGTTCGCGGTAGATCTCGAAGTTGCGGGCGAAGAGTTCGCGGGCGTTTTCGTAGCGGGCGATGCGCAGCAGTACGCCGCCGTGGGAGCTGAGGGCGCGCAGGGTCTCCAGGTCCCGGTCGCCGCGTTCGGCGGTGAGGTGCTCGACGCGGGCCCGGCTGAGGGCCTCGGCCTTGCGGACGTGGCCGAGCATGCGCAGGGCGCCGCCGTAGTGGTAGCTGAGTTCGCGCACCTGCTCGTGGTCGTCGCCGAGCATGGCCCGCCAGGCGGTGTCGGCCCGTTCGCACAGGCGCAGGCAGGTGCGGTACTCGCCGCTGAGGATCAGGTAGCGCAGGCAGTGCAGCAGGAAGGTCTGGATCCGCGGGTTGCTGGAGGTGATGACTCCGGCGGGCTCCAGGTGGGGGATGAGTTCGGCGTAGCGGGGCCAGCGGCGGGAGTCGGAGGGCCGGCCGGGGTCGGCGGCCGCGAGGACCTGGCGGACGGCCCGGGCCAGCGGCACGGACTCCTCGGGGCTCAGGTTGTCGCGGACGATGTTGTGGACCATGCGGTGCAGCTGGACGGTCTCCAGGCCGCCGCCGCCCTCCTCGACCGACAGGTCGGAGTATTCGAGGCGGACCACGGAGAACTGCACGAGCTTGTTGAGGGCGGCGTTCCACCGGATCTGGTCGTTGATCAGGCCGGCGAGCTGTTCGGGTACGTCGTCGGCGGGGAACTCCCGCAGGAGGCGCAGCGGGACCGGTCCGGGGGCGAAGAACACGAACAGCCGCAGCAGGGCCAGGGCGTCGGGGAAGTTCTCGCGGACGTTGTTGAGCAGTATCGCCAGCGCGGTCGGGAAGGGCAGCGGGTAGTCCTCGGACACGGCGACGGCCTCGTGGGAGTCGAGGCGGCGCTGCAGCAGGGCGAGGTAGTCGCCGACGCTCAGGGGGGAGTCGGCGAGCCAGCCCGCGGTCTGGTCGAGGGCGAGCGGGTAGTCCTCCAGGGCCTCGGCGAGCTGGTCGGCCTCGGGGTTGGAGAGGCGGCGGGCGCGGCGGCGGATGAAGGTGACGGACTCGGGCCGGGTGTAGAGGGGGACCTCGACGAGGCTGGTGTGGCGGGCGGCCCACTCGCGGTTGCGGGAGGTGATGATGACGTCGCCGGCGCCGGTGGGCAGCAGGTCGATGAGGTCGTCGGGGTTGTCGCAGCCGTCGAAGACGACGAGCCAGCGGCCGTACGGGGCGCCGCGGCGCAGGGCTTCGAGGGTGGCGCGGATCTTCTCGCCGTAGCTGCCGGCGCCGATGTCGAGGCCGAGGGCGGGGGCGAGGTCGGCGAGGCGCTCGCGCAGGGTGGGCCGCTCTTCGGCGGGCACCCACCAGACGACGTCGTACTCGGAGGCGAAGCGGTAGGCGTACTCGGTGGCGACCTGGGTCTTGCCGACGCCGGAGAGTCCGAGGAGGGTGACGGTGGAGGCGCCGGGCGGGGCTTCCTCGAGGGCGGCCCGGAGCTTGCCGATGACGTCGTTTCGCCCGGTGAAGCGGGGGTTCCGGCGCGGGATCCGGCCCCAGATCTCGGGCGGGTCGCTGGGGAAGCGGGGGCCGCGGCGGCCGGATTCGGCGCCGATCCGCTCGGTGGGCAGGTCGAGGCGGCGCAGGACCCGGTACTCGGCCTCGTAGGCGTCGATGCCCCACAGCTCGACCCTCTCCAGCGCGGCGGCGGCGCTGGGCAGCGGCAGGTCGGTGAGACTGACGGCGGCGAACCGGTCGGGGTGCCCGGCGGTGACGGTGCGCAGGGCGGTGTTCCACTCGTCCTCGCTGTGGGTGCCCGCGGAGAAGTACCGCTCGCTGAGGATCAGCAGGACCCGGCCGCTCGCCCGCGCGAGGTCGTCCAGTGCGTCGGTGAGCCCGGCACTGCGCTGCGGGTCCCAGCGCTGGAGCGTGACGCGGTGGCCGTGCTCCTCCAGGCGGTGCGCGATCCACGCGGCCCAGGGCCGGTTGAAGCCCGCGAAACTGACGACGAAGTGCTGCGGGGCCGCATCGCGGTCCTGCCGGCTACCGGTCATGGGACCGTCTCCCTGGGATCCGGGGTGTGGACGGGGTTGAAAAGCTACCGCAGCTCACGGTCCGTCACCCCTGGTTCAGAGCACGGCGGGCGCGGCGAGTCCGGGGTGCTGCGCGCACCAGGCGCGGCGCTCGCGGTCCAGGGCGCGCCGGGCGGTGGCGTACTGGTCCCCCGGGGGTGCCAGTTCGTCCATGGCGTGCTCGGCGCGGGCCATGGCTGCGGTGAATTCCCGGCCGGCCCGGGTCAGTTGGGGCGAGTCCTGGAGGCCGGGCAGGACGGTGGCGACCTGGGCGCGGTAGCGGGCGTGGTGGGTCCAGGCGCCCCGGGCGCCGTAGAGGGCGGCGCGCTGCCAGTACCCGGCCAGGGCGAGGTGGGCGTACGTGCCGTGCAGGAGGCCCTCCAGGGGGCGCGGGTCGCTGCGCCAGGGGGCCCAGTGGCGGGGGGTGCGGTCGGCGGTGTGCAGGACGACCAGGTCGCCGAGGGCGGCGAGCTTCCCGTGCTGGACCTCGTGGACGAGGGTGGCGGCGAGGGCGGGCGGGGCCTGGCCGCGGGCGAGGACCGAGCCGGGGGCGGCGGGCAGGGTGGCGCCGGTGGACCGGGAGCCGCCGGCCAGCGGGACGATGCTGCGCAGCAGCTGGGCGGCCTCGCCGGCCCGGGCGGTGTCGTACCGCTCCAGCAGGGTGAGGGCCCCGGTCCACTGGGTGTCCCAGCGCTTGTGTCCGCGGGGGGTGAGACGGCGGGCGGCCTGGACGGCGGCGGGGCGGCCGGGGGCCCGGTAGGGGTCGAGGTCGTCGAGGGCGGTGTGGCCGCCGGACAGGGTGTACAGGGGCAGGGCGGCGGGGTCGGCGGGGTCCCAGCTGCCGTCGGTGAAGGCGTACGGGCCGGGCCTGGGCGGGCGCAGGATGCCGAGCGTGGGCAGGGCGAAGCGGCCGTGGGCGGGCTTGAGCACGGTCTTGAAGGAGATGCCGGCGCGCAGGGCGGCGGCCACGGCGAGGGCGCCGAGGTGGCCGAGTTCGGGCGGGGGCGCCTCGCCTGCGGGGGCGTGCAGGCGGCGGAGGGTCTCCTCGGCCCAGACGCCGGTGGAGGGGTAGTGCAGGACGTCGCGGACGGGGCCGGGGGCGTGTCGTTCGGCTTCCTCCAGCAGGGCCCAGTGGTCGTCGGCGGCGCCCGGCGGCGCGGCGTCGATCACGGCTCTGAGCAGCAGGAGCCGTTTGGAGCGCCGGGCGTCCAGGAGCAGCCGGGTGCCCTCCGGGCTGGGTTCGGTGCCGGCCAGGGCCCGCAGGACGGCGGGCGGCACGGCGAGCGGCGGCGGCTTCACGAGGCGGCCTCGCGGGCGGCCGGTGCGAGGGCGTGCGCGGGCGCCGGGGGCGCGTGCGGCGCCGGGGGCGCGTGCGGCGCCGGGGGCGCGTGCGGCGCCGGCGACGGCACAGCTGCGCGCGCCCGCGCGGGGGCGGCGGCCGTGGTGGCGGCCGCCGTGGTGGCGGCGTGCAGGGCGGCGGCGATGTGGCGGATCAGGACCTGGAGGTCGGCGCAGTACACCGAGGGGTGCCGGAAGCCGGAGCCCGCGCGGTAGCGGTGGGCGTAGTGGCCGCCGCCGCAGACGGCGACCAGTTCGCAGGAGCGGCAGTTCCGGGCCAGGGCGGCGCGGCCGAGCTGCCGGGCCGCCATTCCGGGGTGGTCGAGGAGCTGGTCGAAGCTGTGCGTCTCCAGCCGCATCCCGGTCTCGGCCGCGCCCTCGTAGGCGGACTTGAGGGAGTCGGCCTGCTCGATGCTGCCGTCGGTCTCGACGACGGCGGTGGTGACGGGGGCGAGTCCGAGGGTTTCGGTGGCGGCGGGCAGGCCGAGCAGGAGGGCGATGATCTCCTCGAAGACGCGGACGCGGGTCCGGCGCACGTCGTCGGACCACCAGCGCTCGAAGAGGGTGATCAGCCAGTCGGCGTACGGGGTGGTGCCGGGCCGGTGGCCGGGCGGCGGGGCGCTCCAGTGGGCGAGGGGCAGCAGCAGGCCGAGCGAGGGCGGGGCGAAGGCCAGCAGGGATTCGTACGTGTCCACCGGGTCGTGGTCGAGGTCGACGACGCACAGCACTCCGACGTAGCCCTCGGGGCGGCGGGCGAGCAGCCGCAGTCCGCGGGCCGCCGCGGGCCAGGAGGGGCGGCCCGCGTGGTCGACGCGGCGGGCGTTGTGCGCGGCGCGGCCGCCGTCCAGGCTGACGCCGACGCCGATGCCGGCCGCGGCGAGGGCGTCGAGGCGGCGGCCGGTGAGCAGGGTGGCGTTGGTCTGCACGGTGGCGGTGACCCGGGCGGCGGGGGCCCGCAGGGCCAGTTCGGCGCGGATGCGGCGGACGGGTGCGGTCAGGGCGGTGACCGGGCCGAGCAGGGGCTCGCCGCCGTGCAGGACCAGGTCCACGCGGGTGAGGGCGTGGGCGGCGGCGTGTTCGGCGATGCGGTGGGCGGCCAGGTCGACGGTCTCGGGGGCCATGACGGCGGGCCGGGTGCGCCAGCTCTGGTCGGCCATCGAATAGACGTAGCAGTAGGTGCAGGCGAGGTTGCAGCGGCTGTGGGTCTTGAGGACGAACTGCCGCAGCGGGTACGGCCGGTGGCCGGCGGCGCGCAGCGCGGCAGGGTCGAGCCGCGCGTGGGGCCAAGGGGCGTGGGTGCGGTGCGCGGTCCGTACGTCGCCCGGCGTGCCGGCATGCCTCATCGGCTGTTCCTCCCCTCCCCCGGATGCCCCCGGATACCGCCGGAGGATGCCCGGCGGACGTTCCATCCCTGCCCGTGAGAACTGAGCCGCTAACGACGGAAAGCGGTCACGTGCGGCCGCACCCGGGCCGTTTCGGTCATCCGCAGGGCGGGCCGCGGGTGCCGGTCAGGCGCGCTGGTCGTAGTTGCTGAGGACCTCCGCCGGGCGGACGACCCGCTCGATCAGGCCGGCGAGCACCTCGGCGAGCACCGGATGGTCGAGCTCGCGCAGCGCGGACAGATCGACCCCGGACAGGTCCGGCAGCTGCTCCCGGCACGGCTGCGCGGCCACTTCCTGACGACTTGTCACCATCTTCGTCCCGACCCCCTGTTGTCCCTGCCGCGCGTGCGGCCCACTCCACTTTCCCGCACCCCGGGGCTCGGAAACGGCGCCCGGGGGGTCGCACTACGCACCTCCCCCCAGCGCACGGACGCGGGCCCGTACGGCCTCCCAGCGGGCGTCGGCCGCGGCGACGGCGGCGTCGTCGTTGCCGCCGGCACCGCCGTCGCCACCGTCCGTCCGCTGCCACAGTTCCAGGGCGGCCCGGTAGGCGTCCAGAGCCGCGCGCGGCCGGCCCAGCGCCTCCAGCACCTCACCTCGCAACTCCTGCACCCGTGCAGCCAGTTCGAGGGCCGTTGCGCGGCGCTCGTCCTGGCCCGCGGCCACCGCGGCCCGCCAGGCGCGCCGGTAGGAGTCGGCGGCCCGCTCCAGCCGGTCGGCCGCGCTGGTCTGGGCGTGGACCTCCTGCTGGAGGTCGCCGTGCTCGCGCCAGGCCCCCGCCTGGTCGAGGGGGTCCGCGCTGCCCCGTACGGCCAGCTCCAGCAGGTGCTCCGCCTCCCGCAGGTCGACCAGGTCGCCCTCGTACGCATGCCGCAGGCGCAGGCCCGCCGCCAGCCGCCGCAGCCGGTACGCGGACCGCGCGTCGGACTGCGGCACCGCGGCCCGGCTCTCCCGCAGCACCCGTACGGCCGCCGAGGCGAACCGGCGCCCGTCCGCGGCGCGCGCCCGCTCCAGGAGGACTTCCCCCCACTCGGGCAGGAGCTCGCCGAAGGCGTCGGCGTCCCGCGGGACCAGTCGGCGGGCGCGCCCGTACGCGTCGGCGGCCTCCTCCAGCGCCGCCGGGTCCCCGTCCCGCGCGTACCGGGCGCGGTGCACCCGCGCCAGGCACACGAGTGCGGCCGGGCGCAGCTCCGGGTCGCCGGCGGCCTCCGTGAGGGCGGTCGCGAGCTGGGCCGGGGCCTCGTCCAGCCGGTCCGGCAGCAGGCTCAGGGCGGCGGCCAGGTCCACCCGCGCCCGCGCCCGCACCCGGCGCGCCCGCACCCCGTCCCCGGGCCCGTACGGCCCGGGGAGGCGCACGTCGGGCCCCGGGAGGCGCACGTCGGGCCCGTGCGGCCCGGTTCCCGGGCCGGCGGTGTCCCGGCTGTCGGCGCCGCTCGCCGTGGTGTCCCGGTCTCCGGATCCCCGGCGGGCGGATGCCACGCCCGTGGGGTCCCGCTGCCCGCTGCCGTGACCCGCCGGATCGCCGCCGCCGGTGCCGCGGCCCCCGTTGTCCCCGGCGGCGGGATCCACGCCCGTGCCCTCCCGGCTCTCGCCGGCGCGGCCGGCGTCGTCCCGGTCCACGGGCCGCGCGTCGGCGGACTCCTCGCCCGCACCGCCGCCACCGCCCGGGGCCTCGCCCCCCGCGCCGTGAGCCGCCGGATCCCGGACCCCGGATGGCCCGCCGGACCCGTCCCGGCCGGCCGTGTCCGGGCCCTCGGGGCTCCGGTCGGCGCAATCGCCGCCCGCGCTGCCTCGGGCCCCGGGGGCCCGGTCCCCGCCTTCAGGACGCGCAAGGTCCGGGGCCGGGGCGTCGTCCGCGGTGGGCCCGGGCAGGGCGGCGAGCCCCTCCGCGAGGCAGGCGGCGGCCCGGGACGCCAGGGCGCGGCGCTCGGCGGCCGCGGCGGCGCGCAGGGCCAGCGCCAGCAGTACGCGGCCCTGGGCGAGCCGCAGCCCGGGGTCGGGCCCGGCGCCGTCTCCGGGCGTGCGGCGCAGCCGGGCCCGCTCGGCGAGGCCCACTGCTTCGAGCGCCGCCCGCGCCTCGGCCAGCGGCGCCGGGTCGTCGTGCAGCTCGCACAGCCGGGTCAGGGTCTGTGCCCGCCGCACCACGGTGTCCACGCGCAACGCGTGCGGCAGGTCGGTGGCGGCGCCGACGGCGGCGAACTCCCGGTCGGCGGCGGCCAGCAGGACGCCCGTCTGCTGCGGGCCCGCCACCCCCGCCCGCTCGTGGAGCACCCGGCCGAGGAGCGCCCTGCCCCCGGGCGGCAGCCCGTCCCCGCTGTCGCCCGGCGGGCCGGCGGCGGAGCGCAGCGTGCGCTCGGCCTCGGCCAGCAGTCCGGGGTCCCGCTGGACCTCCCAGAGCCGCAGCAGCGCCCCGGCCAGTTCGCAGGCGGCGCCGGGGTCGTGCGCCGATCCGGGCGGAGCCGCGAGCACCCGGCGGAGCACGGCCACGGCCTCGTGCAGGGCCCCCTGGGCGCCGCCGAGGTCGTAGGCAGCCAGCCGGGACCGGGCCGTACGCAGGGCCCAGGCCCGGTCGGGGGCCGGGGTGCCGGGGCCCGGGCCGGCGGTGTCCGCCGGATCCCGCGGGCCGGGGACGGGCGCCGGCAGGTACCGGCGCACCACCTTCGCGGACACCTGGGCGAAGGCCTGCGGGAGCCGGGCCTGCGCCGGCCGCACCGGGTCCCCGGCCACCTCCTCCGGGGGCGGCGCGGTCCCGGTGAGCTGGGCTACGGCGAGCGCGGGGAAGTTCCGCACCCCCCGGCCGAAGTGCTGGAGCACGTACTCCGAGCAGTGCTTGAGGACGAGCGCGGCCTCGTCCTTGTCGAGCGGGCCCAGCAGCACGTCCTGGACGCCGTCGACGAACTCGTACCACTCCCCGCGCTCGGCCCGTTCGGCGCGCTCGCCGGGCGGCGGACCGCTGCGCCGCAGCAGGCCGCTGAGCAGGACCTCGGCCAGGTCGGAGGGCTCGGATCCGGGCAGCATCGTGCGCTGGACCAGCTTCATCACGGGCAGGGTGAGCGGCGCGGCCGACAGGTAGACGGCGAGCTGGACTGCCCGCGGCGCGGCCGAGCCGCGGAACCGGCGGACCAGTTCGGCGGGCGGGCGCGCGGCCCGCGGCGGCGGGGCGGTCGCAGCCGGATGGTCCGCGAACACCCGCCCCACCTGCGCGGGCACCCGCCCCGAACCCAGCCCCGCGACCAGCCGGGCCCAGGACCCGAGGGCGGGCGCGCTCGGCGGCAGCACGGGCACCGCGAGCCCCGCGGCCGGGCGGCCCTGCGGGGCGGCGCGGTCGGGGCGGAAGCGCAGCGGGCCGCCCGGACCCTCGGTCCGGGCGAGGGTGCCGCGCTCGGTCGGCAGCCAGGTGCGGTTCCAAAGCCGCTGCGGCAGCGGCTGCACGATCACGGACGGCGTGCACTCGGTCCACCGGTGCAGCAGCCGCTGCGCCTCGCCCTCCCGCCACAGCGGCCCGGCGCAGTCGCTGACCAGCATGGTCAGCCCGCGGCCGGTGGGGTCGCGCAGCTGGTCACCGGAGCGCAGCGCGGTATCCGGCTCCGGGCCCCGCCCCACTGCGGGGGTTCCGTCGGGCAGCCGGTGCAGATGGCTGACCTGGACGTCGCGGAAGGCGCCGAGCCGCTCGCACACGGCGCGCAGTTCCTCGAACAGGTCCTGCCACACGGCCATCGCGGGCGAGGCGTCCATGACCAGCCGCAGGGTGGTCTCGCGGCGGGAGTCGGCGCGCATCACGGGGATGGCGAGGCCCAGCGCGCGGGCACTGGCCTCCGCGGTGGCCTGTTCGTCGAGCACCTCCCGGGCGGGCGGTCCGGGGGGCCGGTGCCGCTGGAGGGACCGCAGGGCCCGCTGGACGTCCTGGATCCGCGGCAGCGCCCCGGCGGCGGGGACGCGTACGGGCAGGGCGGCTCCGGCGGACAGGGCGTCCGGGTGCAGCCCCGCGCCGGGCCGGCCGGCGGCGTACAGGGTCAGCACGGCGTCCGGTACGGGCGGCAGGGCGGGCGGGCCGGGTACGCCGCTCCCGCTGCCGGCACCGGCGCCGCCGGCGCCCGCGCCGGTCTCGCCGGCGGCTCCCTCCCCTGCGCCGCCTCCGCCCTCCGTGCCCTGTGCTCCCCGGGTGGCTGCGACCGTCTCCTCGGGCCCGGCCGGGACCGCCGGGCCGGGCGTACGCAGCCTGGCGGCGAGCCACAGGGCGTCGGCGAGCTCCTCGGGGGTCGGGTCGAGCCCGGCGGACCGGGCGAGGGCGGCGAG
Source organism: Streptomyces sp. NPDC037401 (assembly GCF_055602345.1). Classification (NCBI taxonomy): domain Bacteria; kingdom Bacillati; phylum Actinomycetota; class Actinomycetes; order Kitasatosporales; family Streptomycetaceae; genus Streptomyces; species Streptomyces sp. NPDC037401. Next base: position 225,211 of record NZ_JBVJWO010000010.1, on the reverse strand, counting down.
CCGCCGGATCGGGTCGGGTGCGGACGGGTCGGGTGCGGACGACGGGCCGGGGGCGGGGACGGGGGCGTCAGGCGTACCGGGCACCGGCCGTCACCTCGGGCGGTCGAGGCGCTGGATGAGCAGGTCCGCGAGATCCTCGCGGGTGGGCGGGGCCGCGTAGTGCGTGAGGTAGATGGCGTTCAGCAGCTGGTCGGCGGCGACCAGTTCGGTCTGGGCGCGGCTGAGGAACTCGCGGATCAGGTCGGCGCCGAGCCGCGCCGCCTCCTCCCCCAGGTGGGCCCGGACCATGGTGGCGAGGCGCTTCTCGCCGGGCTGGCCGAGTTTGAGCTGGATGCAGCGGCGCAGCAGGGCCGCGGGGAACTCCCGTTCGCCGTTGCTGGTGAGGATGATGAACGGGAACGCCCGGCAGCGCACCCGGCCGTCCCGTACGGCGACCTTGGTGCCGTCGTCGGTGAGCACCTGCACCTCGGGCTCGCGGTCGGCGACGCGCTCCAGCTCCGGGACGGCGAACTCCCCCTCCTCCAGGACGTTCAGGAGGTCGTTGGGCAGGTCGATGTCGCTCTTGTCGATCTCGTCGATGAGCAGGACGCGGGGCCGCTCGGCGGGCAGCAGTGCCGTTCCCAGCGGGCCCAGCCGGATGTACTTGCCGATGCCGGGGTCGCCGCCGGCCGCGATCTGGACGTCCTGGAGCCGCGCGATCGCGTCGTAGCGGTACAGGCCGTCCTGGAGCACGGTCCGCGACACGACGGGCCAGCGCAGCACCCGGCCGAGCCCCAGTTCGTGGGCGACGGCGTGGGCGAGGGTGGACTTGCCGGTGCCGGGGTGTCCGGTGACGAGCAGCGGCCGCCGCAGGTAGAGGGCGGCGTTGACGGCTTCCAGCTCCTCGGGCTCGGGGCGGTGCAGCTCGGCGGCCTGCCGGTGGGCGCCGAGCCTGCGGGTGGCCGCGCTGTCCTCCCCGCCCCGTCCCCCGTCGAAGTCCCGCCACGGCGGGGGCGCGGGCAGCGCCCCGATCCCGTCGTGGGGCTCACCGACGCCGCGGTAGATGAGCCACTCCTCGTTCATCGGTGCTCCATTCGTCCGCTCTCCTCCGCCGTGCGGCCCGTCCGCCGGGCCCGCCTCACAGGTCCCCCTGCAGCGGCTCGTCCGCCGGGAGCGGTCTGCCGGGGTCGTTCCACACCAGTCCGAGCCCGGCCGACCAGTACGCGTCGGGGTCGCGCCCGTGCACCCGCGACCGCAGGGTCTGCAGGCGCAGCGGGAGCCGCTCGCCGCGTCCCGCCTCGGCCAGTTCCTCCCGTATCCCGCGGTGGAAGTCCGCGCAGGGCAGGTCGCCGCCCGGCGGCACGCGGCGGGCGAGCAGGACCGGGTACCCCGCGCGCTGGACCGCGTGCAGCGATCCCATCCGGCAGTGCACCGGGACCGCGTGGTCGGGCAGCCCGTCGAGCCAGGCCGCGGCCGGGATCCGGGGACGGCCGGCGGCGCAGTCGGCGCGGGCCTCGTGGGGCGGCCCGCCGAGCAGCCGCGCCCAGCGCTCCGCGGCGTGGCCGGGCCCGGGCGGCCCCGGGTCGTCCGGGGGCCACGGCGGCGACGGGGGCTGCGGGGGCTGCGGGGGATCGCGCGGGTCCGGCGGCCCGCCCGGATAGCGGAACACCACGGGCCGCTGCACCCCGACCGGCACCCCGCCCGACACCACCCACGCGTCCACGGGCAGGACGAACAGCTCGGGCGCGGCGGCCACTTCGAGCAGGGCGGGCCCGCCGGGCCCGTCGCAGCGCCGGAAGCCCTCCGCGAGGGCGGACCGCGCCGCGTCCGCCAGTCCGCCGGGAGCGGCCCGTACGCCCGCGTCGACCGGGGCGAGGTGCTCGGGGCCGAGCAGCACCGAGACCCGCCAGTCGTACGCCTCCTCCCAGCCGTGCGACCAGACCTCGAGGAGGACGGAAGGGCCGGTGGGCAGCAGGCCGGAGCAGGGCGCGGGGCCGGGGGCCGGGCCGGCCGTCCGCAGGCGGCGCTCCCGCTCCCGGCTGCGCAGCCCGTGCTCGCGGCGGTCGCCGAGCTCCTTGCGCAGGCCCCGCCAGAACGGGCCGCGGGCGGCGGTGGCGCGCACCCACTCCCACAGGTCCTGGTCGGCGCCCGAGGCGAGCGGTTCCTCGTCCGCCACGACGGAGACGTCGGTGGCGTACCGGAGCATGACCGCGGCCTCGCTGCCGTCGCCGGGCGGGTCGTAGAGCATGCCGAGGCCGTCGCGCCAGCTCAGCGGGGGCTGGCTCAGGCCGGTCCACTCCTCGCCGCGTACGGCGTCGACGAGCCGGGCCACGGTCTCGGACGAGGCGGGCGGCGGCAGTTCGGACAGCAGGCCGGTCAGGGTGGCGCGTTCGGCCGGGCCGAGCCGCCTGCCCAGCCCGTCGGAGTCGCCCGGCCGCAGCCGCTGGTGCGCGTCGGTCCAGGTGGGGCGCGCGTCCTGGTCGTCCTGGTGGCGGTCGAAGTGGTGCCGGTCGTGGGCCTGCATCACGCGCCGGTACAGGCCGGCCTTGCTCTCGGCCGACAGCGGCAGCGTGCGCAGCTGGGTCACGGAGACCGCGAGCCCGCCGCCGCGGTCGTTGCGCCGGGCCTTGACGACGCCCACGACCTCTCCGCGCAGCAGGTCCACGACCGGGCCGCCGGACATGCCGGGGTCGATCTCGTCCTCGGCGCCGAGGCGGACCAGCGCGCCGCGGCCGGCGGTGCCGCGCAGCCGGGTGGGGCGGCCGGTGATCTCGGGCGGGCCGGTGTCCTCGGTGCAGCCGAAGTACGCGACCTCCTCGAAGCGGGGGCGCGGCCGGTCGGTCAGCCATACGCAGGCGTGCGAGACGGGGTCGAGGACGCGGACCAGGGCGAGGTCGGGGGCGGGCCACATGCCGGAGGAGTCGGCGCCGACGGCGCCCTCGGGCAGGATGCACTCCACCCGGCCGGCGACCGTGCCGGTGGCGCCGCGGGCCGTGCTTCCGGGCCGGGAGGTGCCGTCGGCGGAGAAGGTGATGCCGATCTCGCGGCCCACGATCCGCACGGCGCCCCCACCTCCTTCACCCACCACGTGCGCGCACGTCAGGACCCAGCCGGGGGCGATGAAGAACCCGCTCCCCCAGGTGTCGGCGGTCCCGGGGGATGCATACCCGTCCGGCGGGGCGTGGACGCGTACGGTGGCCGCCAGGACGAGGGGTTCGAGGATCTCGAAGGCGCGTGCCGGGTCGACCGTGCGCCCTGGGGTCACCCCTGGGCCCCCGTGGCGGGGCGGTCGTTGTTCCAGGTGAGCGTCACGGTGACGGCGGCCTTGCTCTCGCCGTCGGCCAGCACGGAGATGATCCGGCCGGGCTTGGCGGACAGTTCGATCCCGAAGGAGACGGTGACCTCGTCGGGGTCGAGGGCCTCGGTGGCCTGCCGCATGGCTCCGGCGACCCCGCGCACCAGGGATTCGAGGCCCTCGATGCCGCGTACGGCGCTGTCGGCGAGCCGGCCGGTGTCGCTGTACTTGCCGGGGGCGGGTCCGGGGCCTGGTCCGGGGCCGGGCCCGGCGGCCTGTCCGGGCAGCGAGGGCAGGTTCTCGGCCCCGCTCACGCGCATGAGCACGGGCTTTCCGCCCAGCTCCACCACGACGACTTCGTCGGCCATCCGACCACCCCCCGCTGTACGTCCAACAGGGCTCCGGCTTGGGCCTGTTGAGCAGTTCAGGCTAGCGCTGCGGGCAGGCTCGCGGGAGGCTCCCGGGAAACGCGGACTATCCTGGCCGGGAATGTCCCTTAACCCGACCTCTCATCCGGCACGGAGCCTGTTGTGTACTTCACCGATCGCGGCATCGAGGAACTGGAGAAGCGGCGCGGCGAGGAGGAAGTCACCTTCGAGTGGCTCGCCGAGCAGCTGCGCACCTTCGTCGACCTGAACCCGGACTTCGAGGTCCCCGTGGAGCGGCTGGCGACGTGGCTGGCCCGGCTGGACGACGAGGACGAAGACGAAGAGTGACGGAGCCTGACGCGGACTGACGCAGCCTGACGCGGACTGCTGTACGCCGACGCACGCACAGAGGCCCGGCCGGGGAAATCCGGCCGGGCCTCCGTGCGTGCGGGTTCAAGCGGGCTCAGGCCTGCTTGGTCTCCCAGAAGATGCGGTCGATCTCGGCGATGAGCTCCAGGGCCTTCTGGCCGGTCGCCGGGTCGTTCGACGCCTTGGCGGCCGAGAGGGCCTTCAGGGTGTCGTTGACCAGCTGGTGCAGGTTCGGGTACTTCTCGAAGTGCGGCGGCTTGAAGTAGTCGCTCCACAGCACCGAGACGTGGTGCTTGGCCATCTCGGCGCGCTGCTCCTTGATGACGAGCGCGCGGGCGCGGAAGTCCGCGTCCTCGTTGGCCTGGTACTTCTCCTGCACGGCCTTGACAGACTCGGCCTCGATGCGGGCCTGGGCGGGGTCGTACACACCGCAGGGCAGGTCGCAGTGGGCGCTGACCTTCACCTTGGGGGCGAACAGGCGGGAAAGCATGGAGTGGTCCTCCTCGTGATCGTCTTCTCAGGTGGGAGATTACTCCGTGAGAAAGCGGATTTCGCGGGCGCCCCCAAGGGCTTGGGACAAAAGTCCAGGGCCATCCTTGGAGAGGTGCACGAACGTACGGACCGATCAGGAGGTGGGCGGTGCTTGAGGAATGGGCATCGAGGGTGCCGTTCGAGGTGGTCGGGGTGTACGGCCCGTCCATGACGCCGACCCTGCTGAACGGCGATGCGCTGGTGGTCCAGTACGGCGCCCCGGTCCGGCCCGGTCACGTGGTGGTGCTGCGGCACCCGTTCCAGCAGGACCTGCTCGTGGTGAAGCGGGCGGTCGAGCGGCGCGACGGCGGCTGGTGGGTGCTCGGCGACAGCCCCTACGCCGGCGGGGACAGCACCGACTACGGCGCCGTCCCCGAGGAGCTGGTCGTCGCGGTCGGGCGGCTGCGCTACCGCCCGCGCGATCCGCACGCTCAGCGCTCGCCGTCGGCCCTGCTGTCCTGGCTCTGGTCGGCGCTGCGTCCCGTGCCCTGCGACGCCTCGGCCTCCAGCCGCTTGCGGGCGCGGTAGGCGGCGACGTTGGCCCGGGTGGCGCAGCGGTCCGAGCAGTAGCGCCGGGACCGGTTCGTCGAGGTGTCCAGATAGGCGTTGCGGCACGGCGGGGCCTGGCACAGGCCGAGCCGGTCGGCGCCGTACTCCGTCAGGTGGAAGGCCAGCCCCATGGAGGCGATGGCGGCGTACCCGGCCGTGGCGTTGGACGGATGATCGGCCAGGTGCATGTGCCAGCGCGGGTGGCCCTCGTCGTCGAGGTAGTCGTGCCCGGAGATCTGCGGGCTCACGGGGAACTCCAGCAGCAGGGAGTTGAGCAGGTCCACCGCGAGCGTGTGGTCCCCGCCGTCCGCCGCCTCGAAGATCGCGCGCAGCCGGGCGCGGACCCCGCGGAACCGCGTGACGTCCGCGTCGGTGGCCCGGCGGGCCATCTGGGATGCGGCGCCGAAGAGGGCACGGACCGCCTCGACGGAGGTGAGGGAGTCCTTGTTGCGGGCCGGCTCCTCGGTGTTGACCAGGCGCACGGCATAGTCCGAGTAATAGGCCAGTTCCACTTGTAGTCCTTACGGCGGCAGTCTAGGGTTTGGGTAACGGCTGATACGGCTTCGAGGGTATTACATACGGAGGGTTGGCGATGACCGGAGCGACGACGGGTACCGGAACCGGGACGGACTGGCAGGCCTGGCAGCAGAGCTGGGACCGCCAGCAGGAGTGGTACATGCCCGACCGCGAGGAGCGGTTCCGGGTGATGCTGGACATGGTCGAGGCACTGGTGGGCCCCGCTCCTCGGGTGCTGGATCTGGCGTGCGGTACGGGAAGTATTACGGACCGCGTCCTCAAGCGGTTCCCGGATGCCATCAGTACGGGCGTGGATCTGGACCCCGCCCTGTTGACCATCGCGGAGGGGTACTTCGCCGGCGACTCCCGCGTCACCTTCGTCACCGCGGACCTGAAGGACCCCGACTGGGCCGCGAAGCTCCCGTACGCCTCGTACGACGCCGTGCTGACGGCCACCGCGCTCCACTGGCTGTACAGCCCCGACCTGGCCGTGCTCTACGGGCAGCTCGCCCCGCTGGTCCGCCGGGGCGGCGTGTTCATGAACGCCGACCACATGCCCGACGAGACCACCCCGCGCATCAACGCCGCCGAGCACGCCCACCGGCACGCCGCCATGGACCGGGCCCGCGCCGCGGGCACCCTGGACTGGGCGGACTGGTGGGCCCTGGCCGCGAAGGACCCGGTGCTCGCCGAGCCGACCCGGCGCCGGTACGAGATCTACGGGGAGCACGCCGACGGCGACACCCCCTCCGACGCCTGGCACCTGCGCACGCTGCGCGAGGCCGGTTTCGACGAGGCGCGCACGGTCTGGCGCTCTCCCTCGGACGCGCTGGTGCTCGGCCTGAAGTAGCCCGTGCGGGACGCGTCCCGGCCCGCACGCACGCGGAAGGGGCGGTACGGAGATCCGTACCGCCCCTTCGCCGTGTACGGCGTACCGCCTAGAGCACCTTGGAGAGGAACGCCTTGGTGCGGTCGTGCTGCGGGTTGCCCAGCACGTCGCGCGGGTGGCCGGACTCGACCACGACGCCGCCGTCCATGAAGACGAGGTTGTCGCCGACCTCGCGGGCGAAGCCCATCTCGTGGGTCACCACGATCATGGTCATGCCCGACTCGGCCAGGTCCCGCATGACGTCGAGGACGTCGCCGACCAGCTCCGGGTCGAGAGCCGAGGTGGGCTCGTCGAAGAGCATCAGCTTCGGCTCCATGGCCAGCGCGCGGGCGATCGCCACGCGCTGCTGCTGGCCGCCGGAGAGCATGGACGGGTAGTTGTTGCCCTTGTCGCCCAGGCCGACGCGGTCGAGCAGCCGGACGGCGCGCTCGCGGGCCACCGCCCTGCTCTCGCCCTTGACCATGACCGGGGCTTCCATGACGTTCTCTATGGCCGTCATGTGGGGGAACAGGTTGAAGCGCTGGAAGACCATGCCGATGTCCCGGCGCTGGGCCGCGACCTCGCTGTCCTTCAGCTCGTAGAGCTTGTCGCCCTTCTGCTTGTAGCCGACGAGCTCGCCGTCGACCGAAAGCCGGCCCGCGTTGATCCGCTCCAGGTGGTTGATGCACCGGAGGAACGTGGACTTGCCGGAGCCGGACGGGCCGACCAGGCAGAAGACCTCGCGGGGGGCGACCTCGAGGTCGATCCCCCGCAGGATGTGGGCGGCGCCGTAGGACTTGTGGACGCCCTCGGCCTTGACCATCGGCTGGCCGGTCATCGGGTCACCTCCGTACGGCGGAACATGTTCAGGTTGGCACGGATGCGCTGCCACGGCGTGGGCGGCAGGCTGCGCAGCGAGCCGCGGGCGAAGTGCCGCTCCAGGTAGTACTGCCCGACGCTGAACACGCTGGTGAGGGCCAGGTACCAGATGGAGGCCACGAAGAGCATCTCCATGACGGCGCCGGCCGTGTTGCCGATGTTCGTGGACGCCCGCAGCAGTTCCGTGTACTGCACGGCCGAGACCAGGGAGGAGGTCTTGAGCATGTTGATGAACTCGTTGCCCGTGGGGGGCACGATCACCCGCATGGCCTGGGGCAGGACCACCCGGCGCATCGTCTTGGTCTGCGACATGCCGAGCGCGTGCGCGGCCTCGGTCTGGCCCTCGTCGACGGACTGGATGCCGGCCCGGACGATCTCCGCCATGTACGCGCCCTCGTTGAGGCCGAGGCCCAGGAGCGCGACCATGAACGGCGTCATGACGTCGACGGTCTCGTTCTTGTAGATCGGTCCGAGGTTGATGTACTCGAAGATCAGCGAGAGGTTGAACCAGACGAGCAGCTGCACGTAGACCGGCGTGCCGCGGAAGAACCAGATGTACAGCCAGGCCACGGCGCCCGTGACCGGGTTCTTCGAGAGGCGCATGACCGCGAACAGCACGCCGAGCGCGAGGCCCAGCGCCATGGCCGCGACGCTGATGATCACGGTGCTCCACAGGCCCTTGAGCACCGAGGTGTCGAAGACCTTGTCCCAGACCGTGTCCCAGAGGACGTTGCCCTGGGAGAAGGCGTAGACGAGCCAGCCGAGGAGCACGACGACGACGACGGCGCTGATCCAGCGGCCGTAGTGCCGTACGGGGATTGCCTTGATCGCCTCGTACGGGGAGCCCGAGGCGCCGGGTCCGGCCGGAGCGGCGGCCGGACCCTTGTCGATCTTGTCAGTCACAATGACTGCCCTTCAGTGGAGCGCGGAGAGTCACTTGCCGGCGTTGACGGTCGCCGAGGTGACGGCACTGTCCTTGACGTTCCACTTCTCCAGGACCTTGGCGTAGGAGCCGTCCTTGATGATGGCGTCGAGGGCTTCCTTGACCGCGTCACGCAGCTGGGTGTTCTCCTTGGAGACGCCGATGCCGAAGAGGCCGACGTCGCTCTGGCTGCCCGCGACCTCGAAGTCGTTGCCGCCGCCCGAGGTCTTCGCGATGTACGCGGCGACCGGGTAGTCGTTCAGGTCGGCGACGGCGCCGCCGGCCTTCACACGGGTCTGGGCCTCGGCGTCGGTGTCGAACGCCTGGATGGTGAGCTTCTTGGCACCGCACTTCGCGGCCTGGGCCTTGAAGGTGTCCTCGTAGATGGTGCCGCGCTGGACGGCGACCGTCTTGCCGCAGAGGTCCTCCAGGGACTTGATGCCCTGCGGGTTGCCCTTCTTCACCAGCAGCGAGACGCCGGAGCTGAAGTAGTCGACGAAGTCGATGCCCTTGCCGATCTTCTTGCCGGCGTCGTCCAGGCCCTCCTGGCGCTTCTTGTTGTCCGTCATCGAGGACATGATCAGGTCCTGGCGGCCCGTGTAGATCGAGGTGATCAGGCCGTCGAAGGTGCCCGAGACGAACTCCATCTTGACGCCGAGCTGCTTGCCCAGGGCCTCGGCGATGTCGGGGTCGACACCGACGATCTTGCCGCCCTCGGTGAACTCCATCGGGGCGTACGCGGCGTCCGTGCCGATCTTGATGACGCCGGAGTCCTGGTACTTCTTCGGCAGCTTCGAGAACAGCGGGGCGCTGTTCACCTTGCCGCCGCCGGACGTCTCGGACGACGCCCCACCCTCGGTCTGGTCACCGCAGCCGGTGAGGATCAGAGCGCCGGCCACCGCGATCGCGCTGACCGCGGCGATGCGGGACCGGGCGGCGGTCGTACGACGAGTGGTGCTTGCGGTCATGAGCTGGTCCTCCGGCAGGGGTGCTGAAACTGGCCGAAAACGGTCGGGCACGCACCTTCGAGTGTCGCGACCTCGTGTGATTACGGCATCTTGCCATTCGGACCGCACGAATCCGACGGTCAGCCAGGTCAAAATCGGATAACGGGTACCCCGAGTTGCCCAACAGGACTGCGGGGAAGGGTGATCGTCACCGGAAGTTCTGGCGTGAAAGGAGCCTCAGGCGCCATTTTTTGCGGCGCGTCTCGAGGCTTGGTCTGGGTTCGCCGGATTTTTCGACGAAAGCGGACAACCGGCTTAAAGTCACAGCGGAATCGACTCGTCTGGGCGAGTGTTCTTCCGGTAGAACAGATCCTTACACCCCTCATCCGGGGCCCAGGGCGCGTGTGCGGCGCGCCCGCGCGTACGAACCTCCCACTCCGGGGGAAGTGGGCCAACCGCCGACAGAAGCCGGAGTCTCGAACGCGGTGCCCGCCCACGCCTCAACCAGGAGTGGTCAACCCTCAAATGATTAAGACTTAAGGGGTCAAACAAGTGGCAGCGGAGATCGTCAATCCTCGCAGCGACAGCGTCACGGACAACAATCCCGATGCGGCCTTTGCGCTGCACCGCGGCGGCAAGATGGCCGTGCAGGCCACCGTGCCGGTCCGTGACAAGGACGACCTGTCCCTCGCGTACACGCCCGGCGTGGCGAAGGTGTGCAGCGCCATCGCCGAGCAGCCCGACCTGGTCCACGACTACACCTGGAAGTCCAACGTGGTCGCCGTCGTCACCGACGGCACGGCCGTGCTCGGACTCGGTGACATCGGGCCGGAGGCCTCCCTCCCCGTGATGGAGGGCAAGGCCATTCTCTTCAAGCAGTTCGGCGGCGTCGACGCGGTTCCGATCGCGCTCGCGACCAAGGACACCGACGAGATCATCGAGACGGTCGTCCGGCTCGCTCCCTCGTTCGGCGGAGTGAACCTCGAAGACATCTCGGCACCGCGGTGCTTCGAGATCGAGCGCCGCCTCCAGGAACTCGTCGACATCCCGATCTTCCACGACGACCAGCACGGCACGGCCATCGTGACGCTGGCCGCCCTGCGCAACGCCGCCAAGCTCACCGGGCGCACGCTCGGCGACCTGCGCGCCGTGATCTCCGGTGCGGGTGCGGCCGGCATTGCGATCGCCAAGATCCTCGTGGACGCGGGCATCGGCGACGTGTGCGTCACCGACCGCAAGGGCGTCGTCTCCGCGGACCGTACGGACCTCACGGACGTCAAGCAGGAGATCGCCGGGCTGACGAACACCTCCGGCCTCAGCGGCACCCTGGAGGAGGCGCTGGCCGGCGCGGACGTGTTCATCGGCGTCTCCGGCGGCACGGTCCCCGAGGCGGCCGTCGCCTCGATGGCGAAGGACTCGTTCGTCTTCGCCATGGCCAACCCGAACCCGGAGGTCCACCCGGACGTCGCGCACAAGTACGCGGCGGTCGTGGCCACCGGCCGCAGCGACTTCCCGAACCAGATCAACAACGTCCTCGCGTTCCCCGGCATCTTCGCCGGTGCGCTCAAGGTCCGGGCCTCCCGGATCACCGAGGGCATGAAGATCGCCGCCGCCGACGCCATCGCCGGTGTCGTCGGTGAGGACGAGCTGTCCGCCGAGTACGTGATCCCGTCGCCGTTCGACGAGCGCGTCGCCGAGGCGGTCACCGCCGCGGTCGCCGCCGCCGCCCGTGCGGACGGCGTGGCGCGCCGCCCGTAACACCGGCAAGGCGACCCCCAGGGCCGCGCCGCTCCCCTCCGGGACGGCGCGGCCCTTCGCATTCCCGGGAACCTCCCCCGCGAACCTCCCCCGCCGGGACAGCCGGGCGACGCCCGCGGTTCATCCGCTCCTGCTGGGATTCCTGACGCCCACTCACCGACGGCAGGAGGCACTTCCCGTGAACCTGGTGATCAACGGCGACGCCGAGAGCGGACCGGGCGGCGGCGCGACGCCGGTCGCGTCCGTCACCGGCTGGACGATCCGGCAGGGCGCGCCCGCGCTGGTCGGCTACAGCGTCGGCGGCGGCTATCCGACGCCTTCGGACCCGGGCCCCGCGGCCCGCGGCAGCCGCTTCTTCTCCGGCGGCAACAGCCCCGTCACCGAGCTGGTGCAGGACGTCGCTCTGCCGGCGTCGGTCGATGCCGGCACCGTGCGCTACACCCTCGCCGGCTGGCTGGGCGGGTACCTGGGCCAGGAGGACGGCGTGCAGCTGTCCGCGGAGTTCCGCGACGCGAGGGGGATACCGCTCGCGCTGTCCGTACTCGGCCCGGTCACCGCCGCGGAGCGGGCGGGGAGGACCGGACTGCTGCAGCGCACCGCGGCGTCGGCGGTGCCCCCGGGGGCCCGTACCGCGCGGATCCGGCTGGTGTTCACCCGGGCCGGCGGGACCTCCAACGACGGGTACGCCGACGCCGTCTCGCTCACCCTCACCGGAGGTGCCGCATGAAGCTCGACCGCCGTGCGCTGCTCAGGGCGGCCGGCGCCGCGGGCGCCCTCAACCTCGCCTGGCCGCTGAGCGCAGGCCTCTCCCCCGCACAGGCCCTGGAGGCCGCCCGGACGCTCGGCGCGGTGTACGACCCGGCGCCCTTCACCCTCGGAGTGGGCTCCGGCGACCCGCAGCAGGGGTCGGTGGTGCTCTGGACCCGGCTCGCGCCCGAGCCGCTGGCCGCCGAGCAGCCGCTGCCGGACCTGGTGGAGGTGGAGTGGGTGGTGGCGGAGGACCCGGGCCTCGGCCGGATCGTGGCCCGCGGCACGCACCCCGCCTCCGCGACCCTGGGCCACAGCGTGCACGTGGCCGTCCACGGCCTCGCGCCGGGCACGCGGTACTGGTACGCCTTCAAGGCCCTCGGCGTCACCAGCCGGACCGGCCGGACGAAGACCGCGGCCGCCGGAGCCCTCGCCCGGGTCCGCTTCGCCGCCGCCAACTGCCAGGCCTTCCACGACGGCTACTACGCCGCCCACCGCGGGATCGCCGCCGAGGACGTGGACTTCGTCGTCCACCTCGGGGACTACATCTACGAGCACGGGCCGGTCGGCGGCGACCACGTGCGCGACCACGACGCCCCGCAGACCCTCACCCTGGCCGACTACCGCCGCCGCCACGCCCTCTACAAGGGCGACCCGGCGCTGCGCGACGCGCACGCCGCCCACCCCTGGTACCTGACCTGGGACGACCACGAGGTCGTCAACGACTACAGCGGCACCACGGGCGGGGCGCCGTTCCTGCGGCGGCGCTCGGCCGCCTACCAGGCCTGGTACGAGAACCAGCCGCACCGGGACGGCTCGGCGGCCGGCCCCGGCCTGCCCGACCCCGAGATCCACCGGGTCCGGCGCTGGGGCGACCTGCTGGAGCTCACCGTGCTCGACCTGCGCTCGTACCGCTCGGCGCAGAACCTCGCGGGCGGCACGATCCTGGGCGCGGGGCAGAAGTCCTGGCTCAAGCAGAACGTCTCGGCGTCCCCGGGCGGCTGGCACGTCTGGGCGAACTCGATCATGCTCAGCCAGCTGCGCTCGCGGGCGGGCGGCCCGTACATGTTCACCGACCAGTGGGACGGCTTCACCGCCGAGCGCAAGGAGGTCCTCGGGCACGTGCACGCCGGCGGGATGGAGGACCTGGTCGTGATCACCGGCGACTGGCACTCGGCCTTCGTCGACGACATCCGGACGGACTTCGACGACCCCTCCTCGCCGGTCGTCGGCACGGAGTTCACCGCCCACTCCGTCACCTCGGGCGCGTACTCGGCGGACTGGAACAGGACCAACGGACCCGTGATGGGCCGGGCCAATCCGCACCTGAAGTACTTCGAGGGCAACCGGTACGGCTACGACGTCTACGAGGCCACGCCGTCCCGGTTCACCGCCCGCATGAGGGTGATTGCGGACCGGCGCGATCCGAACTCTCCCGTGACCACGCTGACCGCCTTCCACGTCGACCGGGGCGTCGCGGGCTCGTACGAGGACCCTGCGACGAAGAACTCACCCGCTCAGTGGCGGCGGGACTAGTCCCGGCCACTACCGGCCGGTAGCGTCTGGCGGCATGTTCGCTGCCTATGCCGCCCGAATCGACCGTGACCAGCCGCTGAGCGGCCTTGAGCTGGGCGAGCGCCCGGCCCCCGAGGCGCGCCCCGGCTGGGTGACCGTGAACGTCAGGGCCGCCTCGCTCAACCACCACGATCTGTGGTCGTTGCGCGGGGTGGGCCTCGGCGAGGACAAGCTCCCGATGATCCTCGGCTGCGATGCCGCCGGGACCGACCAGGACGGCAACGAGGTCGTCCTGCACTCGGTGATCGGCCAGTCCGGCCACGGGGTGGGCCCGGACGAGCCCCGCTCCATCCTGACCGAGCGCTACCAGGGCACCTTCGCCGAGCAGGTGACCGTGCCCGCCTGGAACGTGCTGCGCAAGCCCGCGGAGCTGTCGTTCGAGGAGGCCGCGTGCCTGCCGACGGCATGGCTGACGGCGTACCGGATGCTGTTCACCAATGCGGGGGTGCGGCCCGGGGATTCGGTGCTGGTGCAGGGTGCGGGCGGCGGTGTGGCCACCGCCGCGATCGTGCTCGGCAAGGCGGCGGGCCTGCGGATCTTCGCGACCAGCCGTGACGAGGCCAAGCGCAAGCGGGCCGTGGAGCTGGGCGCGCTGGACGCGTACGAGCCCGGCGCCCGGCTGCCGCACCGGATGGACGCGGTGATCGAGACCGTGGGGGCGGCCACCTGGTCGCACTCGGTGAAGTGCCTGCGCCCCGGCGGCACCCTGGTCATCTCGGGCGCGACGAGCGGTGACCGCCCGGCGCACGCCGAGCTGACCCGGATCTTCTTCCTCGAACTCAAGGTCGTCGGCTCCACTATGGGGTCCAAGGACGAGCTGGAGGACCTCCTCGCCTTCTGTGCTGCGACCGGCGTACGGCCGGTGATCGACGAGGTGCTGCCGCTGGACCGGGCCCGCGAGGGCTTCGCGAAGCTGGAGTCGGGCGACCTGTTCGGCAAGGTGGTCTTCACCGTCTGAGCCGCTTGAGCCGACTGAGCCGCCTGGGTGCGGCCCGAGTCGTCCGGGCCGCCTGCCACCGGGATCCGCACACCTTGTTGTCAATCTGGGTTGACACCCCTCCCGCGTCAACCTAGATTGACAGCATGACGGAAGCAACCGATCTCGCCGCGGCCGCCGGCGACCGCGACCCGCGGGTGGGGCTCCGGGCGGTCGCCGCGCTGCGGCGGCTGCTGGAGCAGCTGGAAGCCGTACAGGTACGCAGCGCCCGCACCCAGGGCTGGTCGTGGCAGGAGATCGCGGCCGAACTGGGCGTCAGCAGGCAGGCAGTGCACAAGAAATACGGGAGGCATTGATGTTCGAGCGGTTCACGAGCAGCGCCCGGAACGCCGTCAAGGGCGCGGTGGCACAGGCCGAGCGGGCAGGGGCGGAGGCGGTCGACGAGCAGTGCCTGCTGCTCTCGCTGCTGGAGCTGGGGGCACTGGACCCGCTCGGGGTGGACCCTCAGGCGGTGGCGGGAGGGCTTGCGCGGGCCCGCCGCCGGGGCGGGCTGTCCAAGGCCGACGAGGAGGCCCTCGCGGGCATCGGGATCGACGTGTCCGAGATCGTCTCCCGGATCGAGGAGGCGCACGGCGAGGGCGCGCTGGACCCGGCCCGCCGCACCGCGCGGCGCCGGTGGTCGAACCACCGCCCCTTCACGGCCGACGCCAAGAAGATCCTGGAGCAGTCGCTGCGGATCGCGCTGGGCCGCGGCGACCGCCACATCGGTACGGAGCACCTGGTGCTGGCCCTGATCGCCCGACCGGGTCCGGCCGCGGAGGTCCTCGCGGACCACGGCGTCAGCTACGCCGCCGCCGATGCCGCCCTGGCCCGGCCGGCCGCCTGACCCCGAAGCGGCGGGGCGGGCGGCCGGGCGGGAGCGGTCAGCGGGAGGGGCCGCGCAGGACGGCGTCGACGGCTCCGGCGGCCTCCGCGAGGCGGCGGCGCACCTCGGCGAGCTGCTCGTCCGTCACCCCCCGGTCCCGGGCCGCGTCCCGGATGTCGTCGCGGAAGCGGTCGAGGAGCCGGTCGAGGTCGCGGGCGGGGTCGCCGGCGGACGGCACGTCGGCCGCCCAGCGGGACGCCTTCTCCCGGTCGGCCGCCTCCTCCCCGTGGGTCGCCTGGTCCCGGCGGGCCTCCTTCTCCCGGCCGCCGCGGCCGTCCTGGCCGGTCCGGTCCTCCTGGCCGAGCCAGGACGTGGCCTCGCGGGCCAGCCCGCCGAGCTGCGAGGTGAACTCCGAGAGGCCCCCCAGACCACCGCGGACACCTGCCTTCGCGAACTGCTCCTGCATCTGCCGCACGACGCGCTGGACGTCCTCGCGCGCCTTCTCGTGGGCCTCCTGGGCCTGGCGGCGGGCGTTCTGCGCGTCCTCGCGGGCCCGGCGGCTCTCGTCCTTGGCCCGGCGGGTCTGCTCCTTCCACTCCTGCTTGGCGCGGCGCAGCTCCTCCTTGGCCGACCGCCAGGCGTCGCTGTCGCGGAAGGCGTCCTCGGGCTGCTTCTCGGAGGCCGCGGCGGCCGCCCTCATCTCCCGGCGCAGGTCTCCGGCCGCCCCGCGGACGTCGTCGCGGATCTCGGCCGCCAGCTCGGCGACCGACTCGCGGATCTCCAGCTCCAGGTCGGCCAGTTCGCCGCTGCGGCCGGACAGTTCCGCACGGCCCGCGTCGGTGATGGAGTACACCTTGCGGCCGCCCTCGGTGGCATGGGTGACCAGGCCTTCGGCCTCCAGCTTGGCCAGGCGCGGGTAGACCGTGCCGGCGGAGGGCGCGTACAGGCCCTGGAAGCGCTCCTCCAGGAGGCGGATCACCTCGTAGCCGTGGCGTGGGGCCTCGTCGAGCAGCTTGAGCAGGTACAGGCGCAGACGGCCGTGGGCGAATACGGGCGGCATGTCACAGCACCTTCTTGTCGAAGTCGAGGGCGGCGGGGGCGGGCCGGGCGGCCCGGTCCGGCTCCGGTTCCGCGTCCGGACGGCGCAGCAGGGCGATGGAGCCGGAGAGCGTGGTGGCCTTGAGGGTGCCGGTGCCCGAACCGAGCGTGCCGGTGATCCGCTTGGCGCCGAACTGCCCGGTGACGCGCAGGTCGTCGAAGGCGTTGGACACGGAGCCGCCGGCGGTGTTCGCGTCGACCGTGGCGTCCATGGGGTGCGGCAGGCGGATCGCGACCTTGCCGGACACGGAGGTCGCGCTGATGTCGGCGCAGGGCCCGGCGGGGTCGAGGTCGAGGACCATGTCGCCGCTGACCGACTCGGCCTTGACGGAGGAGCCCGCGCCGTCGACGACGGTGATCTCGCCTGACACGGAGCGCACGCGCAGCCCGCCGGTGACGCCCTGGGCCTCGATGGACCCGGTGACGGTGTGCGCGCCGACCGCTCCGGACAGGCCGACGAGGGTGACGTCGCCGTTGACCGTACGCACCTCGGCCGGGCCCCCGACACCGGAGAGCACGGCGGCGGCGGAGACGGCGCCGACCTGTACACGGGTGCCGGCCGGCACCGCGAGGGAGACCACGGCGGTGCGCTGCCAGCCCTCGCGGTCAAGGGCTCCCCTGAAGCTGGACCAGGGCAGGTCCTCGTACGCGACGGTGAGGGTGCCGTCCTCGTGGGTGACGTGCAGCGGCGGCCCCTCGACGTGGGAGACCTCCAGGCGGGCGGGGCCCTCGTCCACGCCGACGACGTTCACGGCACCGTTCACGAGACGCACGGAGAGCTCCGCGACCGGCTCTTCGAACGAGAGCTTCTGCGGCTCGCTGACCGACCACGTCGACTGACTCATGGGACTGCTCCTCCTCGGTCGGGGCCCGACGCAACATATCGCGTCTTCTGCAAGACACGATATATCGCGGCTGTCGGAAGTCAAGCGCCTCCCGGCGCGGCCGGCTGCGTCCGGATTGCTCAGTGATGGCCGTACGGGGCAGTTGATGCCGTTGATGCCCTTTGATGCACGGGAATGCGCCATTTGCCTTAGCGTGTGGACATGCCGATCTCTATGACGACCGCAGGCGGGCTGCTGCTCTGCCATGCCGAGCCGCAGTCCGTACGCCCCTCCGCGCATCTGCTGCGCGAGCGGCTGCTGCTCGCGCCGGCGGGCGCGCAGTGGAGCGTGCTCACCCCTCAGGGCAAGCCGTGGCGCGACGGCGGGCACAGCGCGTCCGAGGTGCTGGAGGGGTGGACGACGGCCGTGGCCGTCGGCGCCAACCGGCCGGTCCTCGGGCTCTGGTGGGAGGAGGGCCGGACCGGCTTCGCCCTGGCCTCCGGCCTGCGCCGCACGGTCACGTACGCGTGGACGTCCGACGGCACCCCGGACGGGGACCCCGATGCGATGCGGACCGTGGCCGCCCGGCTGGGGCTCGACCCCGTGCTCGACCGCGAGGCCCTGGACCTGCTGACCCGGCCGGACCCGGCGGCGGACGGGCGGGCCCGGCTGCTGGGCCTGATCGCACTTCTGGCGCGAACCGGCCTGGCGCTCCCGGCCGGACTGGCCCCGGGCGAGCCCGTGGACCGGCTGCGGGAGGCGGCGAAGCTCGCACCGGGAGCGGAGACGGTCGAGTGGTCGGGCTGGCGCGACGCGGTGCTGGCCGAACTCGACGCGGTGGACAGCGGCCCGCTGGGTCCGTGGGTGCGCGGCCCCCGGGCCCGCCTGCTCGGGGCGGCCCAACTGGCCGTCGGCGCACCCCTGATGGCCTGGGGAGCCGGTCGGCGCAGCGCCGGCTGGGCGGCGGCCGGAGCGGTCCTGACGGCCCACGGAGCACTGTCCCTCGCCTACGACCGGGCTCGTGGTCTCACATCCCGGAACCATGGCGGGGCCCCGGACGTCCCCTGAACGTAGGCATATGCATGAGGGGACGGGACGGATGAGAGTCACGCTGGGCGAGGAGATCATGCTGCTGTCGCTGGACGACGAGTCCGGCGCCGCGAAGGAGCGCCTCGCCGCCGGCTGGGCCGTTGCGGGCGGCATCCTGCTGGAACTGGTCCTGGCGGGCAGGGTGTCGATCGACGGCGAGCGGCTGGAGGTCATCGACACCACGCCGACGGGCACTCACCTGCTCGACGGGCGGCTGCGGATGGTGCACGACTGGGCCGAGCGGCACCGCAAGCCCTCCGTGGGCAACTGGCTGACGCGCGACCAGAACAAAGCCGTGAGCGCGACCGTCGACAGCCTGCGGGCCCGGGGGCTCGTCGTCGAGGAGGAGCGCCGCGTCATGGGCCTGTTCCCGGTCCGGCGCTACCCGGAACTGGACGGCTCGGTCGAGCGGGAGCTGCGCGCGCGGCTCGCCGGCGTGGTGCTGGCCGGGGCCGCGCCCGACGAGCGCACCGGCAGCCTGGTGTCGCTGCTGCACGCCGCCGGACTGCACCGGCTCGCCTTCCCCGACCGGCCCGCCCGCGAGGTCAAGCCGCGCATGGGGGAGCTGGCGGAAGGCCAGTGGGCGGCCGACTCCGTCCACAAGGCGATGCTGGCCATGCAGTCCGCCGCCCTGGTCGTCATCCTCAGCGCCGCGGCCATCACGGCGTTCTGACCCCGCGCCGCACGCACCCGGCTCCCGGTCCGGGTGCGGCGCGGCTGCGGGTCCCGGGTGCGGCCGGCCGCCGGATCGGCCCGCGCCCCGGCTCAGGAGGGCGCGAGCAGCGGGCTGCGGGTCCGGTGGAGCCAGTGCCGGTAGGCCTCGGGGCGCAGGGCCGCCTCGCGGTAGGCCGCGCGGAGTTCCTCGTACACCTCGCCGTACGCGAAACCCGGGCGCGTCACCAGCAGCAGCCGGACGGCCAGCGGGTCGCCGCGCAGGGGGCGGATCGCCATGTCCTCCCGCGGTCCCGACGTGGGCTGGCAGGGCGCGACCGCCTCGCCCGTGACCACCAGCGAGGCGGCGGTGTGGTAATCCCCGTGCAGGAAGGGCGGGTCGAAGCCGGCCTCGGCGAGCACCCGGCGCAGCCCGTCCCATTCGCCGTCCACCGACGGGTCGACCATCCAGCGGTCTCCGGCCAGGTCCGCCAGGTCCACCACCGCCGCCCGGGCAGCCGGATGGTCGCGTGCCATCGAGACGAACTGCGGCTCCCGCTCGACGAGCACGTGCGGTTCCACCCCCGGCGGGATCCGGAGCGGGCAGCCCTCGACCTCGTGGACGAAGGCCACGTCCAGCTGTCCGCACGCAACCATCCGCAGCAGGGCATTGGCCGAAACGTCCACCAGGAGTGAGGTCTCGGTGGCCGGGAGCCGCCGTCGCAGCCGTCGCAGCCAGCCCGGCAGGGCCCGGCTTGCCGTCGAGCCGATCCGCAGCCGCGGGCCCTGTGCGGCGGCCCGTGCCTCCGCCACCAGGACGGCCATCCCGTCGAGCAGCGGACGGGCCCGGCCCAGCACCACCCGCCCGAACGGCGTGGGGCGGCAGCCGGTGCGCTCACGCAGGAACAGCTCGCCGTCCAGGGCCTGTTCGATCCGGCGCAGTTGCGTGGTGAGCGAGGGCTGGCTGACGCCGAGCTGCCGGGCCGCCTTGTGCAGACTGCCCGCGTCCGCGATGGCGCACAGTGCGCGCAGGTGCCTCACCTCAAGCTCCATGCCCCGAGGGTAGGGCGGCCCCTGGGAGCGCACCAGCCACTGGTGAACCACCGATTTCCGCCATTCTTACGGCAGTTGGCGGCGCGGCGAAGCTTGGCTCGGAGCAGGCGATAGGGCCGCGTTATCGAGGACTGGCATCATCCGCACGGCGCATCCGCTCCCCCAGACTCCGGTACCGAACGACCGCCCCGTTCACCGGAAATGAAGTGGGAGCCCCCCATGCCCCAGTCCCGCATGACCGTACTCGCCTGCACGCTCGGCCTCGGCCTCGCCGCTGCGCTCGGTGCCGCACCCGCCGCGGGCGCCGCCCCGGCCCCGGCCGCCGCGACCGGCTCGCCGGCATCGTACGCCGCCTACGAGAAGTCGAAGGAGAACGCCGCTGCGAACCGGGCGTTCTTCGAGGCCGTCATGAAGTCCGTCGCGGAGAAGCGCGCCGCGAACCCGCGCGCCGCCGCGGTGACCGTCACCTACAGCACCCGCAACGCGCCCAGCTTCCGCACCCAGATCGCCCGCAGCACCCAGATATGGAACAGCTCGGTCAGCAACGTGAAGCTCCAGGAGGTCAGCTCCGGGGGGAACTTCTCGTACCGCGAGGGCAACGACCCCCGCGGCTCGTACGCCAGCACCGACGGCCACGGTCGCGGGTACATCTTCCTCGACTACCGCCAGAACCAGCAGTACGACTCGACCCGCGTGACGTCCCACGAGACCGGCCACGTGCTGGGCCTGCCGGACCACTACTCGGGCCCGTGCAGCGAGCTGATGTCGGGCGGCGGCCCGGGCACGTCGTGCCGCAACGCCGTCCCGAACTCCGCCGAGCGCAGCCGCGTCGACTACCTGTGGCGCAACGGCCTGGCCGCCGCCCTCGCGAAGAAGTAGCGCCGGGCACGCACGTGCAGGCCCGCCGGGCCCCTCGGGGACCCGGCAGGCCTGCACGCACATCAGCGTGTCAGCGCTTGCGTGCGTACGTGCGCACGACGACGCCGTTCTCGAAGGTGCGCAGGTCCGTCAGCTCGACCTCGCGCAGGGCGAATCCGGCCGTCGACATCGGCAGGCCCGATCCCGTGAACACCGGGTACGTCTTGAGTACGAACTCGTCGATCTCGTCGACGAGCTGCCCGGCGACGTCCGCGCCGCCGCAGAGCCAGATCCCGAGGCCGTCCTGCTGCTTCAGTTCCCGCATCCATGCCGCGACGTCACCGCTGACGATCTCCACGGCCGGGTCCGGCGAGGGCGAGAGCGAGCGCGAGACGACGTACTGCTTCAGGTGGGCATAGGGGCTGGTGACTCCGGCCTTGAGGCCCACGTCGTAGCTGGCCCGGCCCTGGACGACGGTGTCGAAGCGCTTGGCCTCGACGGACTCCATCCCGAAGTGCGCGTGCGCATGGGTGGGCAGGGTCTCCGGGTAGTCGCCGGTCATGAAGCCGACGAACTCGGGGCTGAGCCACTGGTTGAAGAAGTCCCCGTCACCGTCGGGGTCGCCGATGAACCCGTCGACGGACACGGCCATGAAGTACGTGAGCTTGCGCAAGCGCAATCCTCTTCCGTTCGTTCGCGGTCACCCCGGCGGCGACCACTGCGAGGAAAGTACTACGTTCACAGTGGTCTCACAATCGATTTCCGGCCCTGCGGTTTTCAGCCGCGGGGCTTGCGCCACATGGGCCACATCAGCGGCCCGTCGGGCAGCTGCACCGCCGTGCCCGTGAACTCGAAACCGAGCCGCTCGTACAGCCCGCGGCTGCGCTCGCTGCTCGCCTCCAGGTAGGCCGGCAGCCCCTCGCGGTCGCAGCGCTCCAGCACCGGCCGGATCAGCTCGGTGCCCAGCCCCTCGCCCTGGCGTCCCGGGGCCACCCCGATCATGAGGAGGTACGCGTGCTCCTCGGCCGTCGGGTGCACTTCACCGGTCAGCCGGCCCACGAGCTCGCAGCGTTCGTTGCCGGGGTCCGCCGCCTCCCGCATCCGGGCCGGGATCTCGTCCTCGCCCTCCGGCTCCCCCGCCGGGATCCGCAGCCACAGCGCGACCGCCGAACCGTCCGCGGCGCAGTCGATACGCCCCTCCGCCAGCGCCACGTCCACGAACACCCCGAGGAAGCGCGCGTGGACCGCGCGCCGGTGCGCCGGGTCCGGGAAGACCCAGCTGCTCACCGGATCGTTCCGGAAGGCCTCGTCCAGCAGCGCGGCCACCGCGTCCCGGTCGGTCTCCAGAGCCTGTCGTATCTCCAGTCCCACTGTCAGTCACCCGTCACTTGAGAGGCCGTCAACAACGGGACAGGATCCTAGGGTTACCGCATGGCGAAGGCCCGCCCGCATGACCGGAATCGATCCTGCGGACGGGCCCGCCGCCCCTCAGGGCGCCTGTGCGGACGCCCAGGTCGTGTCGTCAAGGTCCCGTCTGGCCGCCGGGCCGGGCGGACGACGCCACTTCGACGACACTCCCTAGCGCGTACGCCGCGTGACGAATTCCGCCAGCGCCAGCAGCCCGCCCGCGGCCGCCGGGTCCGGCACGGCCCGGGACAGCTGCTGCACCGCCCGGCCCATCCGGTCGGCCGCGTGGACCTGTGCCCAGTCGCGCCCTCCGGCCCGCTCCACGGCGTCCGCCGCCCGCCGTACGTCGTCCCCGGCCATCGGGCCCGCGTACAGCCGCGCCAGCTCCGTCCCGGCCGCGGTGCCCGAGGTGAGGGCGGCCACGACCGGAAGGGACTTCTTGCGGGCGATCAGATCGGCGCCGGCCGGCTTGCCGGTGTGCTCCGGATCCCCCCAGATGCCGATCAGGTCGTCGATGAGCTGGAAGGCCAGCCCGGCCTCCCGGCCGAAGGCGTCGAGGGCGTCGACCTCCTCGTCGTCCGCGCCTGCGTACAGCCCCCCGAGCGCGCACGCACAGCCCAGCAGGGCCCCGGTCTTGGCCATGGCCATCGCCAGGCACTCGTCCAGGGAGACCCGGGCCCGCTGCTCGAAGGCGCAGTCCGCCTGCTGGCCGGCGCACAGCTCGACCACACAGGCCGCGAGCCGGGCCGAGGCCCGGGGAGCGGCCGGGTGCGGGTCCTGCGCCATCTCCTTCAGCGCGAGGGCGAGCATGGCGTCCCCGGTGAGGATCGCGTCCGGTATCCCGAACACGGTCCACGCCGTGGGCCGCCCCCGCCGCCGCGCGTCCTCGTCGATGACGTCGTCGTGGAGGAGGGTGAAGTTGTGCGCGAGCTCCACGGCGGCGGCCGCCCGTACCGCCTCCCCGGCCGTGCCGCCGAGCGCCGCGGCCGCGGTGAGCACCAGGGCCGGGCGGATGGCCTTCCCGGCCTGGCCCGCGGCCGGCGTGCCGTCCGCGTGCTCCCAGCCGAAGTGGTACATCGCCACCCGCCGCATCGAGCCGGGCAGCCCCTCGACCGTCCTGCGCAGCTGCGGGTTGACCGTTTCTCTCGTTGCCTCCAGCAGGGCCGCGGCCTCCTGGCCCTCGGTCAGCGCCTCGGTGATCACCACGGCCCCTCCTCCCGCGGCGCTCAGCGCCAGCGGCCGATCTCGACGTTCTCCAGCACACCGAGCGCGTCCGGGACGAGCACGGCCGCGGAGAAGTAGGCGGTGACCAGGTACGAGATGATCGCCTGCTCGCTGATGCCCATGAAGCGGACCGAGAGGCTCGGCTCCAGCTCGTCCGGGATCCCGGTCTGGTGCAGGCCGATGACGCCCTGCTCGGACTCGCCCGTGCGCATGCAGAGGATGGACGTGGTGCGGGCGTCAGTGATCGGGATCTTGGCGCACGGGAAGATCGGCACCCCGCGCCAGGCGGGCACCTGGTGATCACCGACCTGGACCGGGTCCGGGTAGAGCCCGCGCTTGTTGCACTCGCGCCCGAAGGCGGCGATGGCCTTGGGGTGGGCGAGGAACATCTTGGAGCCGCGCCGCATGCTCAGCAGCTGGTCCATGTCGTCGGGGCTGGGTGCGCCGTCGTGCGGCTGGATGCGCTGGTCGTAGTCGGCGTTGTGCAGCAGGCCGAAATGGCGGTTGTTGACCAGCTCGTGCTCCTGGCGCTCGCGGAGCGCCTCGACGGTCAGCCGCATCTGCTGCTCGGTCTGGTTCATCGGCTGGTTGTAGAGGTCCGCGACACGCGTGTGGACCTTCAGCACGGTCTGGGCGATGCTCAGCTCGTACTCGCGCGGCGCCGCGTCGTAGTCGACGAACGTACCGGGCAGAACCGGTTCTCCGACATGGCCGGCGGCCAGGTCGATCGCAGCCTCGCCGTAGTGGTTGGTGCGCTGCGGCGGCAGGCTGCGGACGCGCCGGACGTGGTCGGCCAGCGACTCCACCCGGTCGGACAGCAGCTGGAAGTCCTGCCGGCTGAGGACGAGCACGGTGCCGGAGGTCGCGGCCCGGGCCGTGAACTCCCAGATCCCCTCCTCCTCGACGAGGCTGCCCTCGCCGAAGTACGCGCCGTCCGCGAGGGTGCCGAGCACGGCGTCGTCGCCGTAAGGGCCGGGGCCGACCTGCTCGATGCGGCCGTGCGCCAGCAGGAACACGTCCGTGGCGGGGCTGCCGAAGGACGTGAGCTCCTCACCCGCCGAGAAGTCGCGCTGGCGGCAGCGCAGGGCGAGCTCGGTGAGCACGTCGAGGTCCTCGTAATCGCGCAGCAGCGGCAGTTCGCCGAGCTCCGCCGGGATGACCTGTACCTGGTCTCCGGTCTTGACGAACGTCACGCGCCCGTCGCCGACCGAGTAGCTCAGCCGGCGGTTCACCCGGTACGTGCCGCCCTGCACCGACACCCACGGCAGCGTCTTGAGGAGCCACCTGGAGGTGATCTCCTGCATCTGCGGCGCGGACTTGGTGGTGGTTGCCAAGTTCCGCGCGGCCGCGGTACCAAGGCTGCGCTGTGGCAGCGACTGGCCCTCACGAGTTTCGGAACCTGCCTGGACCGACATCCTTTTCCCTTTCGATCACGCAAATGACCTGCGGGACGGAAGCCTGTCAGCACTGAGCGTGATCGGAACATTACACAAAAGGGTGGGACTACTCGGCCCGGGTCTGGGCACGTTCTGGAGTTCACCTCCGTCCGCGGACCACCTGCCCTTTTCGGCCACATCACTCGGGCCGTTAATTTGCGTCCAAGATGCAAGTTTTCTACCGTGAGGCCATGCGCCTGACGCGATTCACCGACCTGGCCCTGCGCGTGCTCATGCGGCTCGCCGTCGAGGAGGGGGACCTCCCGACCACCCGCGACGTGGCGGCGACCATGCAGGTCCCGTACACGCACACGGCGAAGGTGGTCGCACGGCTGCAGCACCTGGGCCTGGTCGAGGCGCGGCGCGGCCGGGGCGGCGGGCTCACCCTCACCACGGCCGGACGCACCGCATCCGTCGGAGGGCTGGTCCGCGAACTGGAGGGCGCGGACGACGTGGTGGAGTGCGAGGGCTCCACCCCGTGCCCGCTGCGCTCCGCCTGCCTGCTGCGCGGCGCGCTGCGCCGGGCCCAGGAGGCCTTCTTCGCCTCGCTCGACCCGCTCACGGTGGACGAGCTCGTGGGGGCGCCCACCGGTCCGCTGCTGCTCGGGATCACGGGCGGCGCCCCCGGAACGGCCGGGAGACCGGCGGACCGATCCCCGCACACGCACCCCGCACCCCCTGGCCGATAAAGGAGGGGCGGGCACCCCCCCAGCCGTTCGGGCGAACGGAAGAACGAATCCATCCCGGCGCCTGCGCGCCCGAAAATACGACTCTCAAATACCAATTAACGAAGGAACGAGGAGCCCCTGATGCTGTCCGAGAAGTCGACCGGAACCGTCCGTGCCACCCTGCCCGCCGTCGGAGCGGCCATCGGCGACATCACGGCGCTCTTCTACACGAAGCTGTTCGAGGCCCACCCCGAGCTGCTGCGCGACCTCTTCAACCGCGGCAACCAGGCCGCCGGGCTCCAGAAGCAGGCCCTCGCGGGCTCCATAGCCGCCTTCGCCGGCCACCTCGTCGAGCAGCCCGGCACCCGCCCGGACGTGATGCTGCACCGCATCTCCCACAAGCACGCCTCCCTCGGCGTCACCCGCGAGCAGTACGCGGTCGTCCACCGCCACCTCTTCGCGGCGATCGCCGAGGTGCTCGGCGACGCCGTCACCCCCGAGGTCGCCGCCGCCTGGGACGAGGTCTACTGGCTGATGGCGAACGCCCTCGTCGCCATCGAGGAGCGCCTGTACGCCGGGCAGCAGGTCGCGGCCGGCGACGTCTGGCGCACGTGGACGGTGACCGGCCGCACCGAGGAGACCGCCGACTGCACCACCTTCCGGCTCGCCCCCGCAGACGGCTCCCCCGCCCCCGCCCACCTGCCCGGCCAGTACGTCTCCGTACAGGTCGGGCTCGCCGACGGCGCCCGCCAGATCCGGCAGTACAGCCTCTCCGGCGCCCCCGGAGCCCCGGACCGCACCATCACCGTCAAGCGGGTCCACGGCGGCGCCGGCCCGGACGGCGAGGTCTCGAACCACCTCCACGCACACGTCCGCCCCGGCGACACCCTGCGCGTCTCGGCCCCGTACGGCGACCTCGTCCTCGGCGACACCACCGCGCCCCTGCTCCTCGCCTCCGCCGGCATCGGCTGCACCCCCATGCTGGCGATGCTGGAGCACCTCGCCGGGACCGGGCACCGCGCCCCGGTCACCGTCGTGCACGCCGACCGCTCCCCGGCCGACCACGCGCTGCGCACCGACCACCGGGCCCTGACCGGCAAGCTCCCCGACGCGGCGGCCCACTTCTGGTACGAGGACGGCGCCGCGGCCGGGGACCGCAGCGGCCGGGTCGACCTGTCCGCGCTCCCGCTGGCCCCCGGCACCCGCGCGTACCTCTGCGGGCCGCTCCCCTTCATGCGCGCGGTGCGCGAACAGCTGCTGGAGCGGGGTGTCCCGGCCGCGGACATCCACTACGAGGTCTTCGGCCCGGACCTCTGGCTCGCCGGCGCCTGACCCCATCACAGCGGGTGACCGAATCGGCTCGCACGCTGTACGAAAGGGGTAGCCCCGGAAGCGGAACCTCCGGTACACCCGCGGTACGGGCGGCTGCGAAAGGCAGTCGTCACGTCCGCAAAGGAGGCCGCTCATGGCCGCACCCATGTCCGCGGGAGAATTCAGGCACGCACTGGTCGGCGAAGGGCTGACGGTCGTCGAGGTCGGCGACTGGCGCACGCACAACCGCAATCACAAGGGCCCCTGGGGGCCGGTCCACGGGGTCATGATCCACCACACCGTCACCCAGGGCACGGCGGCCACCGTCCGTATCTGCCGCGACGGCCACTCGACCCTCCCCGGGCCGCTGTGCCACGGGGTGATCAGCAAGGACGGACGGGTCCACCTCGTCGGCTACGGCCGTACGAATCACGCCGGTTCCGGGGACGGTGACGTGCTCGCCGCCGTCGTCGCGGAGAAGGCCCTGCCCCCGGACAACCAGGCCAACCGCGACGGCAACACCCACTTCTACGGATTCGAGTGCGAGAACCTCGGCGACGGCGAGGACCCCTGGCCGGCCGTCCAGCTCGACGCGATCGCGCGGGCCGCTGCAGCCGTCTGCCGGCACCACGGCTGGACCGCGCGCTCGGTGATCGGCCACCTCGAATGGCAGCCGGGCAAGGTCGACCCGAGGGGCTTCACCATGCAGTCCCTGCGCGACCGGGTGCACGAACGCCTCAAGTGACCCCGGCCGCGACAATGGGGAGGTGACCGACCCCCGCCCCGCCGACCCCGCCGCCGACCCGCTCGCCGTGCTCGGGGCGCGCCTGCCCTCCCCCCTCCAGGAGCTGGAGGACGAGCGCTTCTCCCGGTACGGCGTGCGCCTGCTGCTGAAGCGGGACGACCTCGTGCACCCGGAGGTCCCGGGCAACAAATGGCGCAAGCTCGGGCCGAACGTCCGGGCGGCGGTGGCGGCGGGACGGCAGGAGCTGGTGACCTTCGGGGGCGCGTACTCGAACCACTTGAGGGCCACCGCGGCGGCCGGGCGGCTCCTCGGCCTCGGCACGGTCGGGATCGTCCGCGGCGAGGAGCTGGCCGGCCGGCCGCTGAACCCGTCACTCGCCCGCTGCGCGGCCGACGGCATGCGGCTGCACTTCGTGCCGCGGTCGGTGTACCGGCGCAAGGCGGAGCCGGAGGTGCTGGCCTCACTGCTCGCGGAGGCCGGGACGCCCGGCGCGTACGTCGTCCCCGAGGGCGGGAGCAACCGGGCCGCCGTGCACGGCTGCGTGGATCTGGGGCGCGAGCTGCGGGGGGTGTCGGAGGTCGTGGCGCTGGCGTGCGGGACGGGCGGCACCGTGGCCGGGCTCTCGGCAGGTCTGGGGCCGCACCAGCGGGCGCTGGGCATCCCGGTGCTGAAGGGGTCCTTCCTCGCAGCGGAGATACGTTCCTTCCAAGAAGCCGCCTTCGGCGCACCGCTGGCCAACTGGAGCCTGGACGAGCGTTTCCACTTCGGCGGCTTCGCCCGCACGCCCCCCGAACTCACCGCCTTCGCGGAGGGGTTCGAGGAGCGTCACGGGGTGCCGGTGGAACGGATCTACGTGGCCAAGCTGCTCTACGCGCTGACCGCGCTGGCCGGCGCCGGGGCCTTCCCCCCGGGCACCGCCGTGACCGCCGTCCTCACCGGCCCGCCGCTCGACTAGCCTGCCGGACCACGATCGTGGCGCGGTCGCAGGCAGGACCCCTAGGACTCCGATTCGCGGTACGCCGCCGCCTCCTCCAGGTCCAGGCGGCGCAGCAGGGAGCGGAGCATCTCGTCGTCGATGCGCCGGGCGTCGCGCAGCGAGACGAAGACTTCCCGTTCGGCCGAGATCATCTCCCGGGACAGCCTGCGGTACGTGTCGTCCGCCGACTCCCCCGTCTCCGGGTTCACCCCGCCCAACCGCTCCCACACGGCGTTGCGGCGGCGCTCCAGCACCGTCCGCAGCCGGTCCGCCAGCGGTGCCGGCAGGGTGTTCGCGGGCGACGCCAGCAGCTCCGTGAGCCGTTCGTCCGCGGCCCGCGAGGCCTCGCTCTGCGCCTGCGCCTCCGCCAGCGTCTCCGCCTGCACGTCGCGCGGGGGCAGCCGCAGCATCCGGATCAGCCACGGCAGGCTCAGCCCCTGGACCACCAGCGTGCCGATCACGGTGGTGAAGGTGAGGAAGAGGATCAGGTTCCGGTACGGGAAGTCCTCGCCCCCGTCGACCGTCATGGGGATCGAGAAGGCGATGGCCAGGGAGACCACGCCCCGCATCCCGGCCCAGCCCACGATCACCGGCGCCTTCCAGCTGGTGTCCGGCTCGCGCGAGCGGATCCGGTCGGACAGCATCCGCGGGAGGAAGGTCGCCGGGAAGACCCAGACGAACCGGGCGACCACCACCGCCAGGAACACCGCCACCGCGTACCAGGCCGCGTGCGGGCCGGCGTACTCCTCCCCCAGCCCGTCCAGGACCACCGGCAGCTGGAGGCCGATGAGGGCGAAGACCACCGATTCGAGGATGAAGGCGATCATCTTCCAGACGGCCTCCTCCTGGAGCCTGGTCGCGAAGTCGACCTGCCAGGCCCGGTGCCCCAGGTAGAGCGCGACGACGACCACCGCGAGCACCCCCGATGCGTGGACGCGCTCGGCGGCGGCGTACGCCACGAACGGGATCAGCAGGGACAGGGTGTTCTGGAGCAGCGGCTCGCGCAGCCGGGTCCGCAGATGGTGGATCGGGACCATCAGCAGCAGTCCCACGCCGACCCCGCCCACCGATGCCAGGAGGAATTCCGCGATGCCGCCCGCCCAGCCCGCGCCCTCGCCGACCACCGCGGCCAGGGCCACCTTGTAGGCGGTGATCGCGGTGGCGTCGTTGACCAGCGACTCCCCCTGGAGGATGGTCGTGATGCGCGGCGGCAGGCCGAGCTTGCGGGCGATGGCGGTGGCGGCGACCGCGTCCGGCGGGGCGATCACCGCGCCCAGCACCAGCGCGGCGGTCAGCGGCAGGCCCGGAACGACCAGGTGGGCGGCGTAGCCGACGGCGAGCGTCGCGAAGAGCACGTAGCCGACCGACAGCAGGGCCACGGGCCGGACGTTCGCCCGCAGGTCGAGGTACGAGCTGTCCACCGCGGCCGTGTAGAGCAGGGGCGGCAGCAGCAGCGGCAGCACGATGTGCGGGTCGAGCGCGTAGTCGGGCACACCGGGCAGGTACGCGGCGAGCAGCCCCGTCGCCACGAGCAGCAGCGGCGCCGGGACCGGTGTCCTGCGGGCCACCCCCGCCACGGCGGCGCTGCCCGCCACCAGTGCCACCAGCGGCAATACCTCCATCGTCCGGACCCGTCCTCACTCGTCTCCGTCGTAACCTGGCCATCATGAGCGAGTGCACGCACGTTCCCGAACTGCCGCGCCCCGAGCCCGGGCCGCGCACCATGACCTGTGCGGCCTGCCTGGCGGTCGGCAGCCACCCGGTGCAGCTGCGGATGTGCCTGTGGTGCGGCCACGTGGGCTGCTGCGACTCCTCGCCGCACCGGCACGCCACCGCCCACTACCACGAAACGGGACATCCCGTGATGCGCAGCTACGAGCCCGGGGAGACCTGGCGGTGGTGTTTCGTGGACGCGTCGATCGTCTGAGGACCGCCGCGATTCGATCGCGCGCGGAGGGGTAGGTCAACCCTCCGCCGGTTCCCTTGAATTGGGCCCGCAGACCCCTAGCCACTGTGCGTACCCGCGGGCTTACCATCAGTCACTGTCGTCGGATGGGGGTGCCGCGACACGATCGCCCGTATCGCGGTAGCGTCACCGGCGAACAGAGCTCGTACCACCTTGGAGGTGAGGGTGTCCCAGATCGCAGGCGAGCCCGGGACCCAGGACTTCGTCGAAGTCCGGCTGCCGGCCGCGGGTGCCTATCTGTCGGTGTTGCGTACGGCCACGGCCGGACTTGCCGCACGCTTGGACTTCACCCTCGACGAGATCGAGGACCTGCGCATCGCGGTCGACGAGGCGTGCGCGATCCTGCTCCAGCAGGCCGTGCCCGGCTCCGTCCTCAGCTGTGTGTTCCGGCTGGTGGACGATTCGCTGGAGGTGACCGTCTCGGCGCCGACCACCGACGGACGGGCACCCGAGCGCGACACGTTCGCGTGGACGGTGCTGTCGGCCCTGGCCGGCAAGGTCGAGTCGACGGTCGCCGAGGACAAGACGGTGAGCATCAGCCTCTACAAACAGCGCGGCGCGGGACCAGGACCGGCGTGAGCGGCGGGGACATCCCGGTGCGGGGCGAGGAACGGCCCCGGGCGGCGCACGGTTCCGGCGGGGACATCCCGGAACAGCAGCACGCCCGGCCTCACCCTGCGGAAGACGGCTTTTTGGACTCGGCGGAGCGACGGGCGGGCCCTATGAGCGAGAACCAGCACGAACTCAACGCGGAGCGCGTCGAGCACGCGGAGCACGATCCCCGCGACCGCAGCGGCGCGCGGGCTCTGTTCCTGAAGTTGCGGGAACTCCCCGAGGGGTCTCCGGAGCGGGCCGAGCTGCGCAACCGGCTGGTGCGGATGCACCTGCCGCTGGTCGAGCACCTGGCCCGCCGGTTCCGCAACCGCGGCGAGCCGCTCGACGACCTGACCCAGGTCGCCACGATCGGCCTGATCAAGTCGGTGGACCGGTTCGACCCGGACCGCGGCGTCGAGTTCTCGACGTACGCGACTCCGACGGTCGTCGGGGAGATCAAGCGGCACTTCCGTGACAAGGGCTGGGCGGTTCGGGTGCCCCGGCGGCTCCAGGAGCTGCGGCTGTCGCTGACCACGGCGACGGCGGAGCTGTCCCAGCAGCACGGCCGCTCCCCGACGGTCCACGAGCTGGCCGAGCGGCTCGGAATCTCCGAGGAGGAGGTGCTGGAGGGGCTGGAATCGGCCAATGCCTACAGCACGCTGTCCCTGGACGTGCCGGACACGGACGACGAGTCCCCGGCGGTGGCGGACACCCTCGGCGCGGAGGACGAGGCGCTGGAGGGCGTCGAGTACCGGGAGTCGCTCAAGCCCCTGCTGGAGGGCCTCCCGCCGCGCGAGAAGCGGATCCTGCTGCTCCGCTTCTTCGGGAACATGACCCAGTCGCAGATCGCCCAGGAGGTCGGCATCTCGCAGATGCACGTCTCCCGGCTGCTGGCCCGCACCCTGGCCCAGCTCCGGGACAAGCTCCTGGTCGAGGAGTAGCGGAGAGTGACGGAGGGCGGCGGGCCTGCGGCCTGCCGTCAGCGGCCGGTGCCCCCGGTTTCCGGGGCGCCGATGCCGAGGGCCTCGGTCGCGGCCGGGTGGAGCAGCAGGACGAAGACCGCCACGGCCGCCAGGGCCAGCGCCACGGCCGCGGCGATCATCGCGCCGCCCGAGTTGTAGAGGGTCCAGGCGACGGGGAGGGCCATCAGCTGGGTGATCAGGGCCGGGCCGCGGCTCCAGCGGCGGCGCAGCCGCAGGCCGCGGGCCGCCACGAGCGGCAGAGCGGCGAGCGCGAGCATGGTGATCCCGCCGGTCTCGGCCTGCTGCGGCGAGTCCGGGTTGCCGAGCAGCCCCATGACCAGCATGGAGATGCCCAGGCCCAGCAGGGCGAGCCCTTCCAGCGCGGTGAGCGCGGCGGCGGCGGTCAGCCGGGCGGGGACCGGCCCGGCGGGGACGGCGGCGGCGGGGGTGACGGGGGGCTGCTTCGTACTCACCCCAGCAGGGTAGCCCTGCCCAAGGGGCGGGCAGTATGGGCGCCGAGGTGACGGGTGGGTAGGCTGCTGCTCATGCGTGCACTCCTCGTGGCGAATCCGGCGGCAACGACCACCAGTGCGCGCACGCGCGACGTCCTGATCCATGCGCTGGCCAGCGAGATGAAGCTGGAGGCCGTCACCACCGAGTACCGCGGCCACGCGCGGGACCTGGGGCGGCGCGCGGCCGAGAGCGACGACATCGAGCTGGTGGTGGCCCTCGGCGGCGACGGCACGGTCAACGAGGTCGTCAACGGCCTGCTGCACCAGGGCCCGGACCCGGAGCGCCTGCCCCGCCTCGCGGTGGTCCCCGGCGGATCGACGAACGTCTTCGCGCGGGCGCTGGGCCTCCCCAACGACGCGGTCGAGGCGACGGGCGCGCTGCTGGACGCGCTGCGGGAGCAGCGGGAGCGGACCGTGGGGCTCGGACTGGCCGCTGGCGCCCCCGGCACCGAGGACGAGATGGTGCCCGCGCGCTGGTTCACGTTCTGCGCGGGGTTCGGCTTCGACGCGGGCGTGGTGGGCCGGGTCGAGCAGCAGCGGGAGCGCGGGAAGCGTTCGACGCACGCGCTGTACGTACGGCAGCTGCTGCGCCAGTTCCTGGAGGAGCCGAACCGGCGGAACGGCACCGTCACGCTGGAGCGGCCGGGCGCGGATCCGGTGCGGGACCTGGTGCTCTCGATAGTGTGCAACACGTCCCCGTGGACGTATCTGGGAAACCGGCCACTGTACGCGTCCCCGGCGGCGTCGTTCGACACCGCACTTGACGTGCTGGGACTCAGCCGTTTGTCAACTCCGGCCATCGCGCGGTACGCGACACAGCTCCTGACCTCGTCTCCTGAGCGCGGCCCGCACGGCAAGCATGCGACCTCTCTGCACGATCTGACGGACTTCACCTTGCATTCGAAGGTTCCCCTCCCCTTCCAGATGGACGGCGATCACCTGGGACTGCGCACGAGCGTGCGGTTCACAGGCGTACGCCGTGCACTGCGTGTGATTGTGTGAGTGGAAGGGCCTTTAGCCCTTCCACTCGAACGTTTAGGCGCCGGTCCACCCCATAGAAGTACGGCTGTGACCTAGTCGACACCGACGAATCAAAAAAAACTTTCCGGAAGGGGTTGTATCCCCGTCCGAGGTTTGCGAATCTCTACATGGCGATCGGGACAGCCCGCAGAACCGGCACCCACGAAGACCGCCAGAACCCCTCCACGAATCACGGACCGCACCAGGCGACTGGGCGACGGCCCTTCCCTCGCGTAGGGATTCGTGAAAGCGTTCACATTCACAAGCAACGTGCAAGTCACACAAGAGAGGTAGCAGCCATGGACTGGCGTCACAACGCCGTTTGTCGTGAGGAAGACCCCGAGCTGTTCTTCCCCATCGGCAACACCGGTCCTGCGCTGCTGCAGATCGAGGAAGCCAAGGCCGTCTGCCGCCGCTGCCCCGTCATGGAGCAGTGCCTGCAGTGGGCGCTCGAGTCCGGCCAGGACTCCGGCGTCTGGGGCGGCCTCAGCGAGGACGAGCGCCGCGCGATGAAGCGCCGCGCCGCTCGCAACCGGGCGCGCAACGCCAGCGCCTGATATCGACTTTCGAGCCTCGAGCCGCAGCGCGTAGAACTCCGATAGCGCTCAGCAACGTGCTCTTGAGCCCCGGACCGGAAATTCGGTCCGGGGCTCAGTGCCGTCCCGGGTCCGCATAGTCCGGGATATACCCGAACTCGGCGCGGAATAACGCCGGTTGGCGATTCCGCTACTTCTGCTGGTTCTGCTACTTCTGCGCGCTGGCCGGCACGTCGAGGACGACCTTGGTGCCGCGTTCCGCGCCCGGCTGCATGTCGAAGCTGCCGCCCAGTTCGCCTTCGACGAGCGTCCGCACGATCTGCAGGCCCAGATTTCCCGCGCGCTGCGGGTCGAAGCCCTCGGGCAGCCCGCGGCCGTCGTCCACCACGGTGATCAGCAGGCGCGCATCGTCACGCCCCGTGCCCGTGCGCACCGCGGAGACCTCGACCGTGCCCTGCTCGGCCGGCGCGAAGGCGTGCTCCAGGGCGTTCTGGAGCACCTCGGTCAGCACCATCGACAGCGGGGTGGCCACCTCGGCGTCGAGGATCCCGAACCGGCCGGTGCGCCGACAGGCGACCTTGCCCGGGGAGATCTCCGCGACCATCGCGATCACGCGGTCGGCGATCTCGTCGAACTCCACCCGCTCGTCCAGGTTCTGAGACAGCGTCTCATGCACGATGGCGATCGAACCGACGCGCCGGACGGCCTCGTTGAGCGCCTCGCGGGCACTGCCGCCGCCCGGTGCGGAGGTGTCCATCCGGCGGGCCTGGAGCCGCAGCAGCGCCGCGACCGTCTGGAGGTTGTTCTTCACCCGGTGGTGGATCTCCCGGATGGTCGCGTCCTTGGTGATCAGTTCGCGTTCGCGACGGCGCAGCTCGGTGACGTCACGGCACAGGACCAGCGATCCGATCCGGGTGCCCTTCGGCTTGAGAGGGATCGCGCGCAGCTGGATGACTCCGCCGTTGCCGTCGACCTCGGTCTCGCGGGGGGCCCAGCCGCTGGCCAGCTTGACGAGCGCCTCGTCCACCGGGCCCCGGGACGGGGCGAGTTCGGCGGTGGTGGTGCCCAGGTGCTGGCCGACGAGGTCGGAGGCGAGGCCGAGCCGGTGGTACGCGGAGAGCGCGTTGGGGCTCGCGTACGTGACCACGCCGTCGGCGTCGAGCCTGATCAGGCCGTCGCCGACGCGCGGGGAGGCGTCCATGTCGACCTGCTGGCCGGGGAACGGGAACGTTCCGGCTGCGATCATCTGGGCCAGGTCCGAGGCCGACTGGAGGTACGTGAGCTCGAGCCGGCTCGGCGTACGGACCGTGAGCAGGTTGGTGTTGCGGGCGATCACGCCCAGGACGCGGCCTTCGCGGCGGACCGGGATGGACTCGACCCGTACCGGGACCTCCTCGCGCCACTCCGGGTCGCCCTCGCGGACGATCCGGCCCTCGTCGAGGGCGGCGTCCAGCAGCGGGCGGCGGCCCCGCGGAACCAGGTGGCCGACCATGTCGTCCTGGTACGAGGTGGGGCCGGTGTTCGGGCGCATCTGGGCGACCGAGACGTAGCGGGTGCCGTCCAGCGTCGGGACCCACAGCACGAGGTCCGCGAAGGACAGGTCGGAGAGCAGCTGCCACTCCGAGACCAGCATGTGGAGCCACTCCAGGTCGGTGTCACTGAGAGCGGTGTGCTGACGTACGAGGTCGTTCATGGAGGGCACGTCAGCGAGGGTACCCGGGCTCGGGCCATGACTTTCGCCATGGGGAATACCCAGGAGAGGCAGCTTCCGCGTATGTTGGAGGAAGTGACGGGATTCCGAGCCCTGTCATTGGATGGACAGAACAGAATGGTCTAGTCCACAATGCTGTAAGAGAATCAGGCTTCCGCCCTCCCCGCACAGGAGGACGGATCGAGGTGAGCAGCGCGTTCTGCCCTGACCGCGCACCCACCTCCCCCGGCCGCCGGGACCGCACACCCGCCGGCCGAAGCACTCCGGGCTGCGGTGCCGGACGGGTTGAGGGTCCCGTCCCGGCACCGTGGCCCAGGGGGTGAACCACCCGCTCCGCCGCTCGCCGCGATCGCTCAGCGCGGCCAGGCCAGCATCGCCTGCTCCGCCACCGCCTTCAGCTGCTCGTGGGTCGCGCCGTCGCGCGCCTGCTGCGACATCCCCTGGATCACGGCCCCGGTGTAGCGGGCCAGCGCCGAAGCGTCCGTGCCGGCCGGCAGCAGCCCGACGGCGACGTCCGCGCGGATCCGGCTCTCGAACAGCTCGATGTTGGCGTTGCGCCGTTCCCGCATGGCCTGCGCCACCTCCGGGACCGTGCAGTTGATCGCGGCGCTGACCACCAGGCAGCCCGCCGGGTGGGCCGGATCGGTGTAGATCTCCGCCGCCTCGCGCAGGATCCGGACCATGGCCTCCCGCACGGTGGGCTCCTCTTCGAGGGCCTTGAGCGCGAAGCCGCCGTACGCCGCCGCGTACGCCTGGACGACCTCGTCGAACAGGCTGCGCTTGTCGCCGAAGGCCGCGTAGAGGCTGGGGGCGCCGATGCCCAGCGCCCTGGTCAGGTCGGCGATCGAGGTCGCCTCGTAGCCGTGCTCCCAGAAGGCCCGCATGGCCTGCTCGAGCGCCGCGTCTCGGTCGAAGGAGCGGGGCCTGCCGCGCTGTCCGGTCACCATGCGCCCAATTCTATAGCGGGCACTAGGGAATCTGGTACGGTCCCTTTCTGTAGCGACCACTATCGATTTCGAAGGGGGGCGCGTCATGGGCGTGCTCAGTGGGAAGACGGCCGTCGTGACCGGGGGCGGGCGGGGCATCGGACGGGCGGTCTCGGAGCGGCTGGCCAAGGACGGTGCGCTGGTTGCCGTGCACTACGGGGGCAACGAGGCCGCCGCCGCGGAGACGGTCGGGGCGATCGAGGCGGCCGGCGGGCGGGCCTTCGCGGTCCGGGCGGAGTTCGGGGCACCGGGCGACGCGGCCGCGCTCTGGGCGGCGTACGAGGCCCACCCGGACAGCACGGAGCACGTGGACGTCCTGGTGAACAACGCGGGTGGGGCCACGTTCGCCACGCTCGCGGACACGGACGAGGAGGCCTACGACCGGGCGCACGCGGTCAACGCCCGCGCACCCTTCTTCGTGATCAAGCACGGACTGCCGCGGCTGCGCGAAGGCGGCCGGATCGTCAACGTCACCGGAACCCCGGACATCGCCCTCCCGGCCATCCTGGCCACGGTCATGGCCAAGGGTGCGGTGAACGCGCTCACCCGGTCGCTGGCGGCGGAGCTCGCACCGCGCGGGATCACGGTGAACTCGGTGGGCCCCGGCATCACCGAGACCGACCTCAACAGCGCCTGGCTCGCCGACCCGGCGGCCCGCGCCCACGCGTCCTCCCGGTCGGTGTTCGGCCGCATCGGCACGGCGTCCGAAGTCGCCGACGTCGTGGCCTTCCTGGCCTCGGCGGACTCCCGCTGGGTCACCGGACAGCACCTGAACGCGACCGGCGGCCTCCAGATGGCGCTGCTCTAGATCTTCACCGCGTCTCGGTGACCTTCGCCAGGGCGCGGGGCGCGTCCGGGTCCTGGCCGCGGGCGAGGGTGATCTCGTGGGCGAGGAGCTGCAGCGGCAGGATCTCCAGCAGGGGTTGCAGCTCCTCCGGTACGCCGTCGACGGGCAGGACGAAGCCCGCCGAGGCAGCGTCCACCTCGGCCTGCGGCCCGATGACGCACAGGTCCGCGCCCCGGCCCCGGAGCCGGTCGAGTACGGGCCGCAGGGCCTGCCCGCCGCGGCCGCCGGTGACCACGGCGATCACCGGGGAGATGTTGTCGACCATGGCGAGCGGGCCGTGCAGGAGGTCGGCGCCGGAGTACGCGAGCGCGGGGATGTAGCTGGTCTCCATCAGCTTCAGGGCGGCCTCGCGGGCGGTCGGGTACCCGAAGCCGCGCGAGGTGATGACCATCCGCTCGGCGAAGCGGTAGCGGGCGGCGAGGGTCCGCACTTCCTCGCCGCGGCCCAGGATCTCCTCGGCGAGGCCGGGCAGGGCCGCCGCCTCGCCGGTGCCGTCCGCACCGCGCAGGGCCTCCGTGAAGAGGTAGTAGGGCCAGCAGCGAGGCGGTGTACGTCTTGGTGGCGGGCAGGGCCTTCTCGGGGCCCGCCAGGATGTCGATGTGGTGCTCGCTGACGGCGGCGAGGGCCGAGTCGGGGTTGTTGGTCACGGCGAGGGTGACCGCGCCGGCGGCGCGCGCGGCCTGGGTGGAGGCCACGAGGTCCGGGGAGCCGCCGGACTGGCTGACCGTGACGACGAGCACGTCGTCGAGGCGGGGCCGGGCGCCGTACGCGGTGACGGTGGACATCGAGCTGAGGCCGCAGGGCAGGCCGTGCCGCACCTCCAGCAGGTACTTGGCGTACAGGGCGGCGTGATCGGAGCTCCCGCGGGCCGCGAGCAGGACGAACCGCGGGCGGCGGGCGGCGATCGCCTCCGCCGTGGCGCGGACCGCCTGCGCGCCGTCGGCGAGGATCCGCCTCCAGACCCCGGGCTGCTGCCCCATTTCGGCGGCCATGATGCTGCCGGGCCGTTCCATGCGCACCTCCGCTGAGTGACGCCCGTCCACAGCCGTCCGGCCCCGGTGGAGCGGCCCGGCACGGGGGTGCCGGGAGGCCGCCGGGGCGGAATCGGCCGACCATGGAGTCAGTCGAGCACGGGAGCCGGACGGGACGCCAGCGGAACGCCTGTGAGCAGGCCTTCGCTCTGCTAGATTGGACCCAGATTGGTCTATACCATACGTGCCCACCACCTTCTCAGATCGGCAGGCCCCAGCGTGGAAGTTGTCATCGTTCCGGACGCCAAGGCAGGCGGCGAGCTCATCGCGGAGGCCATGGCCGCCCTGGTCCGACGCAAGCCCGACGCCCTGCTCGGCGTGGCCACCGGCTCGACCCCGCTGCCCGTCTACGAGGCCCTCGCGGCCAAGGTCCGCGCCGGTGAGGTCGACGCCTCGCGCGCGCGCATCTGCCAGCTCGACGAGTACGTCGGACTGCCCGCCGGGCACCCCGAGTCCTACCGGTCCGTCGTCCTGCGCGAGGTCGTGGAGCCGCTCGGACTGTCCGAGTCGTCGTTCATGGGCCCGGACGGCTCCGCCGAGGACGTCGTGGCGGCCTGCGAGGCGTACGACCAGGCGCTCGCGGGCGCCGGCGGCGTCGACCTGCAGCTGCTCGGCATCGGCACCGACGGCCACATCGGCTTCAACGAGCCCTGTTCCTCCCTGGCGTCCCGCACCCGCATCAAGACGCTCACCGAGCAGACCCGCGTCGACAACGCCCGCTTCTTCGACGACGACATCGACCAGGTGCCGCACCACGTCATCACCCAGGGCATCGGCACCATCCTCGACGCCCGCCACCTGGTGCTGCTGGCCACCGGCGAGGGCAAGGCCGAGGCGGTCGCGCAGACCGTCGAGGGCCCGGTCTCCTCGCTCGTCCCGGCGTCCGCGCTCCAGCTCCACCGCCACGCGACCGTGGTCGTGGACGAGGCCGCCGCCTCGAAGCTCAAGCTCGTCGACTACTTCCGCCACACCTACGCCAACAAGCCGCAGTGGCAGGGCCTCTAGCCTGCGGCCCCCGACCGGCACGCGGAAAGGCCGGGCGCTCCCGAAGGAGTGCCCGGCCTTTCGCGTTCCGCCCGCCGGGGGCTAGGTCTTGTGGTCAAAGTCCCGTCTGGCCGGCGACGACTTCCGCCGCGGCGCGGCCGCAGACGCGCGAGGCGCCGTGCGTGGCGACGTGGAGCGCGCCGCGCGGCTCGGCCCGCGGCAGGCCCATCTCGACCACGACCGTGTCCGGGCGGGCCTCGACCAGTGCGTCCAGGGCCCCGGTCATCCACGGGTGCCGGTGGGCGTCGCGGACGACCGCGACGATCCGGCGGTCGCCCGCGGCGGCCAGGACCTCGGCGGCCCGGGAACCCTCGCCGTAGCTGCCGGCCTCGGTGCCCGGGAGCAGCTCCGCCAGCTCGGCGGCCGGGCCCCACGGGGTCTCGTCGCCGACCGCGATGTTCGCGACCGGCGCCAGGGTGGCGACGTACGGGGCCTTGACCGGGACCTCCAGGGCGCCGGTCACGCGGACCGCGCGGCGGGCGGCGACCAGGCCGACGGGCGAGGCCTGCGAGCCGGGTGCGCTCCCCTCCTCAAGCGGCGCACCCGGCCCCGTGGCGACCCGGGCCTGCCGGGTCCAGTCGGCGAGGGCCCGTACCCGGGCGGCTGCGTCGGCGAGCCGCTCCTCGGGGAGGCTGCCCTCGCGCACGGCGTCGACGAGTGCGTCGCGCAGGCGCAGCACCGTCTCCTCGTCGGCGAGGCCGCCGCCGACGCAGATGGCGTCGGCGCCCGCGGCGATGGCGAGGACGGAGCCGCGCTCGATGCCGTAGGTGCCGGCGATGGCGTTCATCTCCATGCCGTCGGTGACGATCAGGCCCTCGTAGCCGAGCTCGCCGCGCAGCAGACCGGTGAGGATCTGCGGGCTGAGGGTGGCGGGCCGGGTCGGGTCGAGCGACGGGAGCAGGATGTGCGCGCTCATGATCGCCTTGGTGCCCGCGGCCATGGCCGCCTTGAAGGGCACGAGCTCGCGCTCGTACAGCGTCTCCAGCGGGGCGTCGATCCGCGGCAGCGCGTGGTGCGAGTCGACGTTGGTGTCGCCGTGGCCCGGGAAGTGCTTGGTGCACGCGGCGACACCGGCGGCCTGGAGGCCCTCGACGTACGCGGCGGTGTGCCGGGCCGTCAGCAGGGTGTCGGCGCCGAAGGACCGGACGCCGATGACCGGGTTGTCGGGGTTGGAGTTGACGTCGGCGGACGGCGCCCAGTTGAGGTTGACGCCGCACTCGGCGAGCCGGCGGCCGAGCTCGCGGGCCACCTCGCGGGTCAGCTCCGTGTCGTCGACGGCGCCGAGGGCGAGGTTGCCGGGGAAGGAGGAGCCGCCGCGGACCTCGAGGCGGGTGACGTCGCCGCCCTCCTCGTCGATCGCGACGAGGACGTCGTCCCGCACGGCGCGCAGCTGCGCGGTGAGCGCGGCGAGCTGTCGGGGCGAGGCGATGTTGCGGCCGAAGAGGCCGACGGCGGTGAGGCCCTGGTCGATCTGGCGCAGCAGCCAGTCGGGGGCGGTGGTGCCGGCGAAGCCCGGCTGGAGCACGGCCAGGGCGTCGCGGGTGAGGCCGTCGTGGTCGGGCACGGACGTACGGTGGGCGGTGATCGTCATCGGGAGCGGGTCATCCCTTCACTGCGCCGGCGGTCAGGCCCGCGGCCATCTTCCGCTGGACGATGAGGAACAGCACGACGATCGGGACGGCCATCATGGTGGAGCCGGCCATCATCGGGGCGAACTCGGTGCCGTTCTTGGTGATGAAGTTGCTGAGCCAGACGGTGGCGGTCTGGTTCTGCTGGCTCATCAGCATGAGCGCGTACAGGTACTCGTTCCACGCCTGGATGAAGCCGTAGACGGAGGTGGCCACCATGCCCGGGGCGAGCAGCGGGAAGACCACGCGCATGAAGGCGCCGGTGGGGGTGCAGCCGTCGACCATGGCCGCCTCCTCCAGCTCCTTCGGGATGTTCACGATGAAGCCGCGCAGGGTCCACACGGTGAAGGGCAGGATGAAGGTCAGGTACGTGATGATCAGGCCCGTGAGCTTGTCGTACTGACCGAGGTCGTTCAGCAGCAGGAACACCGGGATGATCATCGCGACGAGCGGGATCATCTGGACGGCGAGGATGCCGACGATCACGATCTTGCGGCCGCGGAAGGCGAACCGGGAGATGGCGAGGGCCGCCAGCATGCCGACGAGGATGCCGATGAACACCACGACGAGCGAGACGACCGCGGACCGGCCGACCGGTCCCCAGAAGTCGTTGATCTCCAGGGCGCGCCGGAAGTTGTCGAGCGTCCAGGTCGTGGGGAAGAAGTGCGGGTTCGGGTCGATCGCGTCCTTGGCCGGCTTGAAGGCCGTGTTCAGCATCCAGTAGACCGGGAAGCCGGCCGTGATGAAGACCAGGAGGCCGAGGAGGTTCCAGCCGAACTTCGACTTCTTGAAGACCTTGCGGCGTGCGAGGCGCGGGGTCGCGCTGGTCGAGGTCACTCCACCTCTCCGATCTTGAGCATCTGGCGCATGTAGACGGCGACGACGCCGAGCAGCAGCAGGACGGTCACGAGGGCGATCGCCGAGCCGCCGGAGTAGTCGTTGACCACGAAGGCCTGCTGGTACGAGTACGTGGTCAGCAGCTGGAACTCCGCCTCGGGGTTGCCGTTGCGCATCACGAAGACCTGCGGGAAGACGCCCATGTCCCAGATGACCGAGAGGGTGGTCAGCATGACGATGATCGGCTTCAGGATGGGCAGCGTGACGTGGCGGAACACGCCCCAGGCGCCGGCGCCGTCGAGGCGGGCGGCCTCTTCGAGCTCCTTGGGGACCTGGGTGAGGCCCGCGGCGAGGGTGATGACGACGAACGGCACCGCGCCCCAGACCACCAGGAGCATGATCACGGCGAGGCCCTGGGGGCCGCTGGCGAACCAGTTGTGGCCGATCATGTCCACGCCGGGCAGCTTGCTCATCAGGTAGTTGAGGACGCCGTAGTCGGCGTCGAAGAGCCACTTGAAGATGGCGGTGGAGACCAGGATCGGCATGCCCCAGCTGGCCACGAGGGCCACGCTGATGAGCGCCTTGACCCAGCCGGAGACCCGCTGCATCAGCAGGGCTATGAGCATGCCCAGCACCATGGTGAGCACGACCGCGCCGACCGCGAAGACCGCGGTGCGGACGACGACCGCCCAGAACTCGCCGTCGCCGAGGATCTTGGTGAAGTTCTCGAAGCCGACGAACTCGGCTTCCTTGAACCCCCAGAGCTCGGACTTGCCGAAGCTCTGGAAGGAGAGGGCGACCAGCCGGTACAGCGGGTAACCCATGACGAGCACGATGACCAGCAGGCACGGGGCCAGCAGCAGCCAGGGAGTCGCGGCGGAACCCTTGCGTTCCGGCTTTCCCTGCTTGCCGGCGCCGTTCCCTGTATCCGCTCCGGTGGGACTCGGCTGCTTCGCCGGTGGCAGATCGGCGGTGGTTGTCTGTGCGGCACTCATCGCGCGCTCCTCAGGGGTCCCTCTCTCGGTACGGGCAGCAGGGCCCCGCCTCGGTGGCGGGGCCCTGCCCAGTCAGGTCACTTGGTGTTGATGACCTTGTCGATCTCGGCGTCGGCGGCCTTGGCCGCGTCCTCGACCGACTTCTTGCCGGTGCCGATCTCCTGGAGCATCGTCTGGAGGACCTTGGCCTTCTCGATCTGGCCCCAGCCCGGCGCCGTCGGGACGAACCACGAGGACTCGGCGGCGGTGGCCGCGACCTGGGTCTTCGGGTCGGCCTTCAGCGGCGCGAGGTCCGTCTTGTTGTTCGGCAGGTTGCCCTTGGCGATCAGGCCGGCCTGGCCCTTGGCGCCGGTGAAGGCGTTGATCCACTCGGCGGCGATGTCCTTGGCGCCGGACTTGGACGGGATGGCCAGGTCGGAACCGCCGAGGAAGACCGGGAGGTTCTTGCCGTTCGGGCCGGGCATCACGAAGTTCTCGAGCTTGTCGGCGAGCTTGCCGACCTTGTCGCTCTCCGGGGCGGCCGCGGTGGCGCCCTCCCAGCCGGCGGCGAAGATCGTCGCGGCGTTGCCCTGGCCGAAGACGACCGGGCGGTCGGCCTCGTCCTTGGTCTTGTCGCCGTGCATGTACTTGTCGAGGATCTCCTTGTACTGCTTGAGACCCTTCAGCGACTCGGCGGAGGACAGGGAGCCCTTCCACTGGCCGCCCTCGTTCTTCGCGATGGCGCCGCCGGCGTCGTAGACGAAGGACATCGCGGCGTACCAGTCCGGCGAGGGCTGGTACCAGGCGCTGAACTTGTCGCCCTTCTTCGCCTGGATGGCGTCGAGCGCCTTGGTCAGCTCGGCCCAGCTCTTCGGAGCAGCCTTGACGCCCGCCTCGGCGGCAATGTCCTTGCGCCAGGTGCCCACGCGGCCACCGGCGTAGTAGGGGACGCCGTAGGTCTTGCCGTCGTAGGTCACGGACTCCTTGAGGGCGTCCAGCCAGGCGGCGGAGTTGTCGAACTTCGACGGGTCGACCTCGGAGAAGGCGCCGGTCGACATGTAGCCGATCATCTCGGAGTTGCCCATCTCGACAACGTCCGGAGCCTTGTCCGTGGCGAGCACGGCGTCCAGCTTGGCGTTCTTGTCCGGCCAGCCGTAGTACTCGTGCTTGATCTTCAGACCCGGGTGCTTGGCGACGATCGCGGCGTCGGCCGCATCGACCAGGTCCTTCCAGTTGTTCTGGGCGTCGACCGTCAGCCAGACGGTCAGCTCCTTCGCGGCGGAGGGCTTGCTGCCGCCGTCGTTCTTGTCCTCGGAACCGCCGCACGCCGCCAGGCCGATAACCATGCCCGCGACACCAACCGCCGCGATGAGCTTGCGCTTCACGCCACCCTCCTCAGGGATGCCTGCACTCCCCCTGCCCGCCGACGGTGACATACGCCAAGTACTGA
Organism: Streptomyces sp. NPDC037401; assembly: GCF_055602345.1. NCBI lineage: Bacteria > Bacillati > Actinomycetota > Actinomycetes > Kitasatosporales > Streptomycetaceae > Streptomyces > Streptomyces sp. NPDC037401. Next base: position 180,668 of record NZ_JBVJWO010000010.1, on the reverse strand, counting down.
GTACTGCCCGTGGGGCTGGGTACTGATCCATATTGGTTTAGACCAGTAGCCTGGAGCTTGGCCTAGACCTTTGGGGGTGTCAAGGGTGTAATAAACGAGGGGTCAGTCCGTTATCGGACCGACACCTCAGGGAGGGGCGAGGTCCGTGCTCCGGCCCGTGTCACGATGTGACCGCACACAACGGAGGAGCCGGTGACGGCAACGAGACTGGAGTCGGGAAGGCGGGCGGCGATGGCCACCGAAGGGGCGCTCACGGAGCCGGAGAGCGGGGCAGCCACTCGTACCGCGCGCGTGCCCAAGTACTACCGACTCAAGCGCCATTTGCTCGACATGACCGAAACGCTCCCGCCCGGCACCCCGGTCCCGCCGGAGCGCACGCTGGCGGCCGAGTTCGACACCTCCCGGACCACGGTCCGGCAGGCACTGCAGGAGCTCGTCGTCGAGGGGCGACTGGAGCGCATCCAGGGCAAGGGGACCTTCGTCGCCAAGCCCAAGGTCTCCCAGCCCCTCCAACTCTCCTCCTACACCGAGGACATGCGGGCCCAGGGGCTGGAGCCGACGTCCCAGCTCCTGGACATCGGCTACGTGACCGCGGACGACACCCTCGCCGGCCTGCTCAAGATCACCACCGGCGGCCGGGTCCTGCGCATCGAGCGGCTGCGGCTGGCGAGCGGCGAGCCCATGGCGATCGAGACCACGCACCTGTCGGCCAAGCGCTTCCCGGCGCTGCGCCGTTCGCTCGTCAAGTACACCTCGCTCTACACCGCCCTCGCGGAGGTGTACGACGTCCGGCTCGCCGAGGCCGAGGAGACCATCGAGACCTCGCTGGCCACCCCGCGCGAGGCGGGCCTGCTGGGCACCGATGTCGGCCTGCCGATGCTGATGCTCTCCCGCCACTCGTTCGACGCCGACGGCGAGCCCGTCGAGTGGGTCCGCTCCGTCTACCGCGGCGACCGGTACAAGTTCGTGGCCCGTCTGAAGCGCCCCGCCGTCTGATTCGCATATCGCTCTCGTACCGGATTGCGGACGGGGGCTTACGTACAGCGGTCGGGTCCCCGTAGATTCCTGCGCCCACGCAGGTGATCAACGAGGGGACGAGGTCATGTCGGAACCAGGATCAACAGGCGCAGAAAGGGACATGGCGGGTTCGGCCGGTACGGCGGACTCGCCTTCCCCTTCCGGACAGCCGTCCGGGCGCATGACGCCCAAGTCGATCGCCGTGTGGTCGCTCGTGGCCCTGGCCGGCGCGATCGGCTGGAGCGTCCTGGCCCTCTCCCGCGGCGAGGAGATCTCCGCCGCGTGGATGCTGGCCGCCGCCCTGGGCTCGTACGCCATCGCGTACCGCTTCTACTCGCGCTTCATCGCCCACCGCGTCCTCAAGGTCGACAAGACCCGGGCCACCCCCGCCGAGCGTCTTGACAACGGTGTCGACTTCCACCCGACCGACCGCCGCGTGCTGTTCGGGCACCACTTCGCGGCCGTCGCGGGCGCCGGCCCGCTGGTCGGCCCGGTGCTCGCCGCGCAGATGGGCTACCTGCCCGGGACCATCTGGATCGTGGTCGGCGTGATCTTCGCCGGAGCCGTCCAGGACATGGTCACGCTGTTCTTCTCCACCCGGCGCGACGGCCGTTCGCTCGGCCAGATGGCCCGCGAGGAGATCGGCCCCTTCGGCGGCGCCGCAGCACTGGTGGCGGTCTTCGCCATCATGATCATCCTGCTGGCGGTGCTGGCGCTGATCATCGTCAACGCCCTCTCGCACTCCCCGTGGGGCGTCTTCTCCATCGGCATGACCATCCCGATCGCCCTGTTCATGGGCGTCTACCTGCGCATCCTGCGCCCGGGCCGGGTCACCGAGGTCTCGCTCATCGGCGTCGCGCTGCTGATGCTCGCCATCGTCGCGGGCGGCTGGGTCGCCGAGTCCTCGCTCGCGGACTTCTTCACGCTGGAGAAGGAGACCCTGGTCGTCTGGATGGTCGCGTACGGCTTCCTGGCCTCCGTGCTGCCGGTGTGGCTGCTGCTCGCGCCGCGCGACTACCTCTCCACCTTCATGAAGGTCGGCACGATCGCCCTGCTGGCGATCGGCGTGGTCGTCGCCCTGCCGATGCTCAAGATGCCGGCCGTCACGGACTTCGCGAGCCGCGGCGACGGGCCGGTCTTCGCCGGGTCGATGTTCCCCTTCGTCTTCATCACCATCGCGTGCGGCGCCCTCTCCGGCTTCCACGCCCTGGTCTCCTCGGGCACCACCCCGAAGATGATCCAGAAGGAGACGCAGGTCCGCATGATCGGCTACGGCGCGATGCTGACCGAGTCGTTCGTCGCCGTCATGGCGATGATCGCGGCCTGCATCATCGAGCCGGGTCTGTTCTTCGCTCTGAACTCCCCTCCGGGCGTCATCGGCACGACGGTGGAGAGCGCCTCGCAGGCCGTGGGCAACTTCGGCTTCACCATCTCCCCCGCCGAACTGGCCAAGGCCGCCTCGGACGTGGAAGAGGCCTCGCTGCTCTCCCGTACCGGCGGCGCGCCGACGTTCGCACTCGGAATGTCGGAGATCTTCTCGTCCGTGCTCGGCGGCGCCTCCATGAAGGCGTTCTGGTACCACTTCGCGATCATGTTCGAGGCCCTGTTCATCCTCACCACCCTGGACGCGGGCACCCGCGTGGGCCGCTTCATGCTCCAGGACACGCTGGGCAACGTCGCCAAGCCCTTCAAGCAGATCAGCTGGAAGCCGGGCGTGTGGATCACCAGCGCGCTGGTGGTCGGCGGCTGGGGCTACTTCCTGTGGGTCGGCGTGAAGGACCCGCTGGGCGGCATCAACCAGCTCTTCCCGCTGTTCGGCATCGCGAACCAGCTCCTCGCCGCGGTCGCCCTGGCGGTGTGCACCACCCTGCTGGTCAAGTCCGGCCGCCTCAAGTGGGCCTGGGTGACGGGCGTCCCGCTGGCCTGGGACGCGACCGTCACGCTGACCGCGAGCTGGCAGAAGGTCTTCTCGGAGGACCCCCGGGTGGGCTTCTTCGCCCAGCGGGACAAGTTCCAGGCGGGCATCGACGCCGACAAGGTGCTGCCGCCCGCCAAGACCATGGACGAGATGCACACCGTGGTCACCAACGCCACCGTCGACGGCTTCCTCTCGGCGCTCTTCGCCCTCCTGATCGTCGTCGTCCTCGTGGACGCCACCCGCGTCTGCATCAAGGCGGTCCGCCGCCCGGAGACTGTCGAGCTGCACGAGGTGCCGTACACCGAGTCGAAGATCGTCGCCCCCGCCGGGCTGATCCCGACCCCCGAGGAGAAGGCCGAACTCGCCGCGGCCGGTCTGGAGCCGGACGGCCGCGCCAAGGAGACCGTGTCCTCGTGACCGCCCGCGAGCTGCTCGCCAGGATCCGCTTCTACGTCCGGGAGTTCTCGGGCGAGGCGGCGTACGACCGGTACGTCGCCCACGCCCGCGGCCACGACCCGGACGCCGATGTACTGAGCCGCCGCGCCTTCGAGCGGGCCCGCACGGACGCCCGCGAGGCGGACCCGCGGGAGGGGTTCCGCTGCTGCTGAGGTCCGCAGAATGGTGAGCGCCCCGACGGTTGACGCCGTCGGGGCCCATTCTGCGGCTCAGCGCACCCAATCCTTCAGACGCTCGGTTTGAAGGATGATGCCAACGGGGTCGGGCAGCTTGACTTCCTTGCCGAAAGGAACCGTGGTTACGGTCTCGTACCGCTCGCCGTCCGGGTCGCTGTGGACGAGAAGCTGACACTTGAGCCGGTCGATGAGCAGGTAGACGGGGATGCCGGTTTCGGCGTAGGCACGGGGCCTTTCGATCCGGTCGCGCCGCTCGGTGTCGGAGTCCCACGAGGTCACCTCGACGGCCATGAGGATCGGGCGCGGATCCGCCCAGTCGCCCTGGCCGACGAACGCATCGTCGGGTGCCAGGACCCCGTCCGGGATGGCTCGGCCCTCTCGATACTGCTCCACCTTGATCCCCTGCCCCGGGTGCAGCCAGAGCTCGGGGTAGTGCTGGAGACAGATTCGTGCGAGCCACTGGATCATGCGTCCGTGGTCCCCGTCAGGCATAGCCTTGCTCCTCAGCACCCCACCGATGAACTCCAGTCGCATGCCCTCCAGCTCGCGCGCCGCTATGCGCGCCAGTTGCTCGAAATCCTCGGGCGACATGTGGGGCCGGTCAATCATCACGGTCATGCCTCGCTCGCCTTCCTCGACGGTGCTGTCTCCGACCATAGCGCCGCCCGCCGACGGCCGTCCTGCACACTCGACCGCATGGACATCGCGATCAGAGAGGCACGGCCCGGGGAGTACGCGGCCCTCGGGGAGATCACCGCGCAGGCCTACCTCGCCGACGGTCTGCTGGACGACAATCCGGACGGCTACTACCTCGGCGTGCTCCGGGACGTCGCCGCCCGCGCCGAGGACTCCGAGGTGCTGGTCGCCGTACGCGACGGCGAGGTGCTCGGCGGAGTGGCCTTCGCGCCGCCCGGGAGCCGGTACTGCGACATCGCCGGCCCCGGCGAGGCCGAGTTCCGGATGCTCGCCGTGTCCCGCGAGGCCCGTGGACAGGGCGTCGGCGAAGCCCTCGTCCGGGCCTGCATCGACCGGGCCCGGGCCATCGAAGGCGTACGCACCCTCGTGCTCTCGACGCAGCCCGCGATGCGCGGCGCGCACCGGATCTACGAGCGGCTGGGCTTCGTGCGGACGCCCGAGCGGGACTGGTCTCCGGTCCCGTCCGTCCCGCTGCTCACCTACGCAATGAAGCTGGGCGCACCCGAGCAGTAGTCGCCCGACACAACATCTAGGGGGTCCCACGCGAGGGTGCCCCCACATGTATGCTCGTCCTCGCTGTCGTCGCAGGGGAATCCGGTGCGAATCCGGAACTGTCCCGCAACGGTATGAAGTGCGCGCTTCGTGCACCTGCGAGTCCGAGGACCTGCCGACAGCGTGACCCGGCCGACCGGCCGGGCGACGACACGTCCGGGCCTCGCGGTTGGGCCGGTGGACGCCATGCGGTGGGGACGCGTCTCCTGCCATGCCCGCATGCGCTCCCCCGGCCCCGCTCCGAAGCGACCGGAGCCGAGCGAGGGAGAGCCCCCCACGTGACCATCGCGCCTGCCGCACTGCGCGCCGAGTCCGACCAGCCCCAGACTCCGACCGAGCCCGGGGGGCCCGGAGCCGCGCTGCTGCGCACCCTCACCGACCTCACCGCCGACCTGCCCGACACCGACCCGGGCCGGGTCGCCGCCGCCGCCCTGCGCGGCCGGAGCGCCGTCGCGGACGAGGCCGAACTGCGGGGGCTGGCCACCGAGGCGGCCGCGGGGCTCATCTCCGAGGACCCGGCGTACTCGAAGCTCGCCGCCCGGCTGCTGACGCTCGCCATCGCGGACGAGGCGGCCGGCCAGGGCGCGACCTCCTTCTCGGCCTCCGTCGAGGTGGGCCACCGCGAGGGCCTGATCGCGGACCGCACCGCGGAGTTCGTGCGCACGCACGCCACCCGGCTGGACTCCCTGGTCGAGCACTCGCTGGGCGAGGGCGCCGACGACCGCTTCGGCTTCTTCGGCCTGCGCACCCTGCACAGCCGCTACCTGCTGCGCCACCCGATCACCCGCCAGGTCGTCGAGACCCCGCAGCACTTCATGCTGCGCGTGGCCTGCGGTCTCGCGGAGGACGACAGCCTGCGCGCGGTGGAGGAAGTCGCCTCGCTGTACCGGCTGATGAGCCGCCTGGACTACCTGCCCTCCTCCCCCACGCTCTTCAACTCGGGCACCCGGCACCCGCAGATGTCCTCCTGCTACCTGCTGGACTCGCCGCTGGACGAGCTCGACTCGATCTACGACCGCTACCACCAGGTCGCGCGGCTGTCCAAGCACGCGGGCGGCATCGGCCTCTCGTACTCCCGCATCCGCGCCCGCGGTTCGCTGATCCGCGGCACCAACGGCCACTCCAACGGCATCGTGCCGTTCCTGAAGACCCTCGACGCCTCCGTCGCCGCCGTGAACCAGGGCGGCCGCCGCAAGGGCGCCGCCGCGGTCTACCTGGAGACCTGGCACGCGGACATCGAGGAGTTCCTGGAGCTCCGCGACAACACCGGCGAGGACCAGCGCCGTACGCACAACCTGAACCTCGCGCACTGGATCCCGGACGAGTTCATGCGCCGCGTGAACGCCGACGCCGACTGGTCGCTGTTCTCCCCGGCCGACGTGCCCGAGCTGGTCGACCTGTACGGCGACGAGTTCGACGCCGCGTACCTGAGGGCCGAGGCGGCCGGGCTGGCCAAGAAGACCATGCCGGCCCGCGACCTGTACGGCCGGATGATGCGCACCCTCGCGCAGACCGGCCAGGGCTGGATGACGTTCAAGGACGCCTCCAACCGGACCGCGAACCAGACCGCGCTGCCCGGCTCGGTGGTCCACTCCTCGAACCTGTGCACCGAGATCATCGAGGTCACCAACGACGGCGAGACCGCGGTCTGCAACCTGGGCTCGGTCAACCTGGGCGCCTTCGTGCTGACCGACACGGGCGAGATGGACTGGGAGCGGCTGGACGAGACCGTCCGCACCGCCGTGACCTTCCTCGACCGGGTGGTCGACATCAACTTCTACCCGACCGAGCAGGCCGGCCGGTCCAACGCCCGCTGGCGTCCGGTGGGCCTGGGCGCCATGGGCCTCCAGGACGTGTTCTTCAAGCTGCGGCTGCCGTTCGACTCGGCCGAGGCCAAGGCGCTCTCCACGAAGATCGCCGAGCGGATCATGCTGGCCGCGTACGAGGCCTCCTGCGACCTCGCCGAGCGCAGCGGCCCGCTGCCGGCGTGGGCCGAGACCCGCACCGCGCAGGGCGTCCTGCACCCCGACCACTACGACGTGACGCACCACTGGCCGGAGCGCTGGGACGCGCTGCGCGCCCGGGTCGCCGAGACCGGCATGCGCAACTCGCTGCTGCTGGCCATCGCGCCGACCGCGACGATCGCCTCGATCGCGGGCGTGTACGAGTGCATCGAGCCCCAGGTCTCCAACCTCTTCAAGCGCGAGACGCTGAGCGGCGAGTTCCTCCAGGTCAACGGCTACCTGGTCGAGGAGCTGAAGAAGCTGGGCGTCTGGGACGCGCAGACCCGCGAGGCGCTGCGCGACTCCAGCGGCTCGGTGCAGGGCTTCGGCTGGATTCCGCAGGAGGTCCGCGACCTGTACCGCACGGCCTGGGAGATCCCGCAGCGCGGCCTGATCGACATGGCGGCGGCCCGTACGCCCTTCCTGGACCAGAGCCAGTCGCTGAACCTCTTCCTGGAGACGCCGACCATCGGGAAGCTCAGCTCGATGTACGCGTACGCCTGGAAGCAGGGTCTGAAGACCACGTACTACCTGCGCTCGCGCCCGGCGACGAAGATCGCCCGTGCCGCGTCCGGCTCGGCCGCCGTCCCGGCCTCGGCCACCCCCCTCCCGCAGGCCGTCGACGCCGATGCGCTGGCCTGCTCCCTTGAGAACCCCGAGTCCTGCGAGGCCTGCCAGTAATGTCCGCCGAGAACAAGAACCTGCTCGACCCCGGGTTCGAGCTGACGCTCCGCCCGATGCGCTACCCGGACTTCTACGAGCGCTACCGGGACGCGATCAAGAACACGTGGACGGTGGAGGAGGTCGACCTCCACTCGGACGTCGCCGACCTCGCCAAGCTGACGCCGGCCGAGCAGCACATGATCGGCCGCCTGGTGGCGTTCTTCGCGACGGGCGACTCGATCGTCTCGAACAACCTGGTCCTGACGCTCTACAAGCACATCAACTCCCCGGAGGCGCGCCTGTACCTGTCGCGCCAGCTGTTCGAGGAGGCCGTGCACGTCCAGTTCTACCTGACGCTGCTCGACACCTACCTGCCCGACCCGGACGACCGGGCGGCGGCGTTCGACGCGGTCGAGGAGATCCCCTCGATCCGCGAGAAGGCGCAGTTCTGCTTCAAGTGGATGGACTCGGTCGAGAAGATCGAGCGGCTGGAGACGCAGGCCGACCGCCGTCGCTTCCTGCTGAACCTGATCTGCTTCGCCGCGTGCATCGAGGGCCTGTTCTTCTACGGTGCCTTCGCGTACGTGTACTGGTTCCGCAGCCGCGGTCTGCTGCACGGCCTGGCGACCGGCACCAACTGGGTGTTCCGCGACGAGACCATGCACATGAACTTCGCCTTCGAGGTCGTGGACACGGTCCGCAAGGAGGAGCCTGAGCTCTTCGACGACGCGCTCCAGCAGCAGGTCACCGACATGCTGAAGGAGGCCGTCGAGGCCGAGCTGCAGTTCGGCCGCGACCTGTGCGGCGAGGGCCTGCCGGGCATGAACACCGAGTCGATGCGCGAGTACCTGGAGTGCGTCGCGGACCAGCGTCTGGTGCGCCTCGGCTTCCCGGCGGTCTACGGCTCGCAGAACCCCTTCTCCTTCATGGAGCTCCAGGGCGTCCAGGAGCTGACGAACTTCTTCGAGCGCCGTCCGTCGGCCTACCAGGTCGCGGTCGAGGGCACGGTGGACCTCGACGAGGACTTCTAGCCGCGCAGGCGGTGTGACAGCGTCCCCATCCCCGGGCGGATCCGGAGGTGGGGACGCTGTGCTGTGTGCGGCGCGCGGCGGGGAAGCCGCGGCCCCTGCCGGACCGCGCGCAGTTGCCGGTCGATCCGGCCGTCCCGGAGGGCGCCGTACAGGGCGGGCCCGAGGACCAGGGCGGCGACGAGGAGGACGGTGAGGTAGCTCAGGAACGTGTTCATGCCTCCACTGTCGTCCGGCCGGGAGAAATCGGGCAGTGGCAGGACTGTCATGAAACAACGAATTACTGCCACACTGGAGTCATGCTGACCAATGTGGCCGTGGCCGTCGTCGACGGCGTCGCCCCCTTCGAGCTGGGGATCTTCTGCGAGGTCTTCGGGATCGACCGCAGCGAGATGGGCCTGCCGGTGTACGACTTCGCCGTGTGCGCGGCCGAGCCGGGGCCGGATGCGCTCACCGTCGGTGACGGCTCCTTCCGGATGCTCGCCCCGCACGGCCTGGAGCGGCTGGCCGCCGCGGACCTCGTCTGTCTGCCCGCCGACCGGCAGGCGCCCGTGCGGGAGTACCCCGAACCGCTGCTGGAGGCGGTCCGCGCGGCCGTCGCCCGCGGCGCCCGCGTCCTGAGCGTGTGCAGCGGCGCCTTCATCCTGGGCGCGGCCGGGCTGCTGGACGGACGCCGCTGTACGACGCACTGGATGCACGCGCCGGCCCTGGCCCGGCGCTATCCCCGGGCCCTGGTGGACCCGGACGTGCTGTACGTGGACGAGGGCCCGGTGATCACCGCCGCGGGCACCGCGTCCGGGATCGACGCCTGCCTGCACGTCGTCCGGCAGGAACACGGCGCCGAGGTGGCCAACCTGATCGCGCGCCGGATGGTCGTACCGCCCCACCGTGACGGCGGCCAGGCCCAGTTCATCCAGCGCCCGCTGCCGCGCACCGCGTGCGACACGGTGGGCGAGGTGCTCGGCTGGATGGCCCGGCACCTGGAGGACGAGATCACCGTGGAGCAGCTGGCGGACCGGGCCCACATGTCGCCGCGCACCTTCGCCCGCCGCTTCCTCCAGGAGACGGGCACGACGCCGTACCGCTGGCTGCTGCGCCAGCGGGTGCTGTTCGCGCAGGAGTTGCTGGAGGCGACGGACGACACGGTCGACGCGATCGCGGGGCGCTGCGGCTTCGGCAACGCCGCCGCGCTGCGCCACCACTTCCTGCGGACGCTCGGCACGACGCCGAACGCCTTCCGCCGCGCCTTCCGCGGCCCGCAGGCCGCGGAGGCGGCGTAGGGCCCGTCAGGCGTTGGGGACGGTCTCGTAGCGCGGGGTGCCGTCTTCCATCTGACGCAGGGCGTCCTTGCGGTCCCGCTTCGAGAGGCGGTCGATGTACAGGTAGCCGTACAGGTGGTCCGTCTCGTGCTGGAGGCAGCGGGCGAAGTAGCCCGTGCCGCGCACCTTGATCGGATTGCCCTGCGCGTCCTGGCCGTGGACCTCGGCGTAGTCCGGGCGGGCCAGCGAGGCGTACGCCGTCGGGACCGACAGGCAGCCCTCGTTCGAGTCGTCCAGGACGCGGCGGTCGGCCGGCAGGTCCTGGAGGACCGGGTTGACCACGACACCGGTGTGGCGCAGGCCGTCGTCGTCCGGGCAGTCGTAGACGAAGACCTTGAGGTCCACGCCGATCTGGTTCGCGGCCAGGCCCACGCCCTCGGCGGCCTTCTGGCTGGCGAACATGTCGTCGATCAGCGCGGCGAGCTCGTCGCCGAACTCCGTGACGTCCTTGCACTCCTTGTGCAGGACCGGGTTGCCGACCACGGTGATCGGGCGGGCGGTGCCGCGCTCGCGGTAGGCGAGCTCGCGCGCCTCACAGTCCTCGGTGTCGACGACGTACCCGTCGTTGACCTCGTCGACCTGCTGCTCCGTCTCCTGCTGCGCCATGTCCGCCGTACGCCTTCCGTAAGTCTCCGGTGTGCCCGTACAGACTACGGGCAGCGCTCAGCAGACTTCCTCGAGATCCCGCCACTCACGGGTGTCCGGGCTGTCCGCGACCCAGCCGTCGAGCAGTCCGCGCACCAGGCCTGCCGGGGCCGCGATGCCGCACTCGCGCTCGGGCACCCACAGCGAGCCGGAGCCGGCCGTCCGGTGGCCCAGCGGGCCGGGGTGGCCGGGCTCGCTGTGGTCGTGCGGGTCGAGGTGTTCACCGTCGCCCTCGCCGCTGGGCATCGCGCTCTCCGAGCAGGTCCGGCAGAGCAGGCGCACCGAGGACGACCAGTCCTCGGCCGCGAAGCCGGCGTCGGAGGCGAGCTGCTCCAGCGCGTCCCGGTCCGCCTCGGTCGCCGCCTCTAGCAGCACCACCCAGGTCGGCACGGGCGAGGGCGCCCACAGCTCGATCTCGTCGAAGACGGGATACGAGGGACCTGCCGCGGTGACCCGCTCGCCGTGCGGCACCCCGTCGTGCAGGACCACCTCGCCCCAGCGCCGCCCCGAGGACGGCAGCGGGATCGAGAGGACCTCCATCCGGGCCGGATCGAGCCTGCGGCCCCACACGACCTCGGCCTCGCCCTCGGGCGACAGCCGGACCGCCGCGCTGCCCAGCTCCATGCCCACCGGCTCCCCGGTGGAGACCCCGCCGCGGGGGTCGCCGGGCACCTTCAGCCCGTACGCCTGCCAGGCCCGGCGCGCCAGCGGCCAGTCCTGGAGGGCGGTGGCCGCGATGCCGACGTTCCACCAGTCGGGTGCCCCGGTCTCCCGGTCGAGCAGGGCCACGGCCCGCAGCCCGGCCGCCCGCGCCTGCTCCCAGTCGTGCCGGAACTTGTGCAGCAGGGCCAGGTTGAACCAGGACTCCGACAGCCACGGCTCCAGGTCCGCGGCGCGGGTCAGCAGCGCTCCCGCGTCCTCGTACCGGCCGTCGCCGATCAGCGTGAACGCGCGGTCGGTGGCCTGCCGCCACGAGGCGGAGGGCCGATGCCGTACCTTCCCGAAGATCCTCACGATTCCCGCCTGCCTGGGGGCACCTCCCAGCGGTAGCTGGGGGACTCGGTGCAGCCTTGCGGACACTCTCACTTCGCATCCAACCATGCCCACTCGGACGGCCGCTCATTACCCATGGGTTACCCCGGTGCAGAGGGGCCGACTCCGGCACGTCCGGAGCCCTGGGGACCGCCCCTCTGCAACACCCGTGCGAGGGCCTCGACGACCTCCGGCTGGTAGTCGTGCCCGGTGCCCAGCCGCAGCTGTTCCAGGGCCGCCAGCGAGCCGCCCGGGTGCCGCGCCCCGCCCGCCAGGTCGTCGTAGGCGTTCACGGCCCTCACGATCCGGGCGGCCACCGGCTGCTCCCGGTACGGATCGGCCTGCCGTTCCACCACGACGGCCACCTCCCCCGCCACACCGGTCTGGCGGGCCACCTCGCCGCCCAGCTCCGCGATCCGGCGGCGCTCGGCGGCCGGCAGCGGGGCGGTGGCCCCGGCCGGCACCGGGTCCACCAGGGAGAGCTGCCCGATGTCGTGCATGAGGGCCGCGTACTCCAGCACGGTCAGCTCGCGCTCGGACAGCCCGAGCTCCCGGCCGACCGCGCAGCTCAGGGCCGCCACCCGGCGGGCGTGGCCCTGCCGGGTGTAGCCGGCGATCTCGGTGGCACGGGCCAGCGAGGTGATCGTCTGCCGGTAGGTGGTGCGGATCGCGGAGATCCGCCGGAAGGACATCTGCGTGAGCACCAGCGGGACGCTGAACACCGGCAGCGCCCACAGTCCGGCGCCCGCCACCCCGAGGGCCATCACCACGCCGGTCGCGCAGATCGCCGAGCCGATCCCGGCCAGCGCCCGCAGTTCGTCCCGGAGCAGCGGCCCGTACGGCCAACCGGTACGCGCGGTCGCCAGGGCGGCGGCGAGGACGGCGTCGCACAGGGCGGTCAGGCCGAGCACGCCCAGCAGGAAGAGCACCAGCAGCGGGCCCTGGCCGAACCACTCGGTGACCTTGCCGGCGTTGTACAGCGGCTGGAAGCAGACGGCGGCGAAGGTGACGGTGAGCACCCGGCGGGCCACGTGGTCGAGCGCGGGGCCGCGGCCCAGGGCCACGTGCGGGACCACCCCGACGAGGGCGGCCGCGACGACGACGGCGACGATCTGCAGCACGCCGTGGTGGGTCTGCTCGCCGGCGTTCTGCCCGAGGAGGGCGTACGCGAGGGCGCCGGCCGAGCCGAGCGGGGCGGGCTGGCGGTCGGGGGCCCGCTGGAAGGGCGGCCGGCCGGCCCGGTCCCGGGTGTCCCGGCGGGCCAGTTCACCGACGGTGATCAGGATGCCGAAGACGAGGGCGATGGCGGGTTCGACGACGCCGTTCCACAGGGTGTGCCCGAGCCCGGCCGCGGTGAGCACGCCGGCCGCCGTGCGCACGGCCCACACGGTGGCGGTGCTCACCGGCTGCTCCCGGCGTCCGCGGGTCCGGGCGGGGGCGGCCCGGTGTGCCGCGCGGCTCCCTCGGCCCTGCCCGCGGAGCGGGTCCCCGCCTCGCCTCCCTGCGCCGGCAGGCCGGGCAGGGTGACCGCCCCGGCTGCCGTACGCCGCCCGCCGACGGGGGCCAGGCCGGCCGGCGTCTCCTCCGCGGGCGGGCCCGGGGCGGGCCGGGCGGACTGCGGCACGGCGGGGATCACCTGCACGTCGGCGTCGGCCGTCACCACCGGATGCCAGCCCTGCCGGGCCACCGCGCGGTTCAGGGCCCCGACCATCGCGGGGTCGAACTGCGCCCCGGCACAGCGCTCCAGCTCGGCCATGGCCACCTCCACCGGGCGGGCCCTGCTGTACGAGCGGGTGGAGGTCATCGCGTCGAAGGCGTCGGCGACGGCCACCACCCGGGCCAGCACCGGGATCTGGTCGCCGGTCAGGCCGTACGGGTAGCCGGACCCGTCGACGCGTTCGTGGTGATGGAGGATCGCCGCCCGCGCCTCGCCGAGGAAGCCGATCCCCCGGACCATCTCGTGCCCGTACTCCGGGTGCAGCTCGATGATCCGGCGCTCCTCGGGGGTCAGCGGGCCGTCCTTGCGCAGCAGCCGGGTCGGGACGCCCAGCTTCCCGACGTCGTGCAGGATCCCGGCGATGCGGACGACCTCCGTGCGCTCCTCCGGCATGCCCAGCTCGCGGGCGATCATCGCGGAGGCCTGGCCGACGCGTTCGCTGTGGCCGCGGGTGTAGCGGTCCTTGATGTCGACGGCCTGCACGAGGGTGCGGATCGTGGCCTGGTGGGCCGCGCGCTCGCGGTGGTACTGGGCGAAGACCCAGCAGGAGATGTACATGGGGAGCAGGACCAGCAGGGCGGCGGCGGGCCCGTAGGGGCTGAGCCACATGACCGCCATCATCAGCCCCGCCAGCCCGTGCACCGTGTGCGGGGCGAGCGGCCCCACCGACGACACGAGCACGCCCTGCCAGGCAGTACGGGCGGGCAGCCGCTCGGCGACCGCGAGGACACCGCCGTCGAGCGCGGTCAGCACCAGGCCGAAGACGACGGCCGCCGCTGCCGCCGGCAGCATGACGTACGGGAAGTCGGGCACCCAGCCGGGGCCCTCGCCCCCGAGTGCGGCAGGGCCGCGGAGCAGACGGTAGGTCTGCCCCGCGGCCCATGCTGCGATCGACTGCTGCGCGCCGTGCCACACCCGGCGGACCCACGCGGGCCGTTGGGCGACCCGGCCGATCATCGCCCCGGGCGCCGCGACGAGCGCGGCGGCCGCGGGCGGCAGCAGGAAGACGGCCGCCAGCAGGACCGGGAAGAACGCGCCTATGCCCTCGGGGACCCGGCTGCCGAGGACCGGGCACACCTTGACCAGTTCGAGGGCCGAATAGAGCGCGGCGAGCAGTGCGACGGTCACCCACGGAGTGCCGCGGTCGGTCAGTGCGGGAACGGCGCAGAGAATGGCGCCGAGAACGGCGCACGCGATATAGACACGCGCCCCCGGCGGAAGCACCCGCATGGCGCTCTCCTCCCCCGTGTGCCCAGGCAAGTCGGGTACCGAATGAAATCAGCACCGACTGGGGAGAATATGTGGGGCCCCGACGCCGACGGGCGGCATTTTCGTATTGCGCCGTCCGGGCGCCCCCGGATTAGCACCTTCGAGTGAACGAAGTACTGGCGTTCCAGGGGCGGTTCACCGTTTGTGCTGGGCAGCCCGCGGGGCCGCCTCAGGTCGTGGCGGGACCGGCCGTGATGTCCTGGTCGGGCACGGCCTGGCCCGAGCGGATCAGCTCGATCCGCCCCATGACCTTGGAGCGCAGGTCGCTCGGCACGTCGTCCGAGCCGCAGCAGCGCTTGACCAGCTTCTTCACCGCCTGCTCGAGTCCGTACTTCTCCAGGCAGGGGTTGCACTCGCCGAAGTGCGTCTCGAACTTCGTGCAGTCGGTGTCCGGCATCTCGTGGTCAAGGAACTCGTAAAGGTGGTCCAGGACCTCAGAGCAGTCCGTCTCGTGCGGCTCTCCGCAGCTCATGAGCCCGAGCCTTTCAGATCGTTCGACTCTCCCGCGCCGGCGGGGACCAGCCCGCGGTCACGGGCGTAGTCCTCCAGCATTCCGCGCAGTTGACGGCGGCCACGGTGCAGTCGCGACATGACCGTACCGATGGGTGTACCCATGATGTCCGCGATCTCCTTGTACGCAAAGCCCTCGACATCCGCCAGATAGACCGCGATGCGGAACTCCTCGGGAATGGCCTGAAGGGCTTCCTTCACGTCCGAATCGGGCAAGTGGTCGAGCGCCTGCGATTCGGCGGACCGAAGACCGGTCGACATGTGCGACTCGGCGCGCGCCAGCTGCCAGTCCTCGATCTCCTCGGCCGCACTGCGCTGGGGCTCGCGCTGCTTCTTGCGGTAGGAGTTGATGAAGGTGTTGGTCAGAATGCGGTACAGCCACGCCTTGAGGTTGGTCCCCTCGCGGAACTGGTGGAAGGACGCGTACGCCTTCGCATACGTCTCCTGCACGAGGTCCTCGGCATCGGCCGGATTGCGCGTCATGCGCAGCGCGGCCGAGTACATCTGGTCGAGGTAGCCGAGGGCGTCCCGTTCGAAGCGCTGGTTGCGCTCCTCGGTCGTCTCCTCCGCGCGGACGTCGTCGGTCCCGGTAACAGGACCCACCTCCTCCAACACCGTGGCGGACCCGAAGGCGGACCCGCTCGAATCGGAGAATACGCGACCATCCCGCCCATCCGCCGCCTGAATATGGGCGGGCTTGGGCGCCGCGATGACCGTCCAGTCCAGGTCAGCGGCCTGCGGACGGTTGGGGCAGATGGTCGAGCCCATGCGGTGCCTCGTCTCCTCGGGCTGTGCTGTACGTACCGACACCTCGCTCAACCAACGGCCTCCGCAGCACATTCCCGTGGCGTGCGCCACTCCGGGACTCCGGCCGCCTATACGAGGCGGTCCAGCCAGTCGCCCACAGCCGCGGCGATCACCCCGAGGGCCGCCTCCTGGGTGATCTCCGCCTTCTTGGGCACCGCGAAGCCGTGGTCGGCGCCCGGGACCTCGACGAGCTCGTGCGGTCCGTCGGGGAACTCCCCGGGCCGCCCGAAGGGGTCGCGGCCGCCCTGGACGACGAGGACCGGCAGGCCGGTGCCCGTCAGTTCGTGCGCCCGCGAGCTCTCCGGCTTGCCGGGCGGGTGCAGCGGGAAGCCCAGTGCCAGCACGGCGGCGGCGCCCAGCTCGCGGCCGGTGCGGCAGGCCACGCGGGCGCCCGCGCTGCGCCCTCCGGCGATCACCGGCAGGCCGGGCTTGGCCAGGGCGGGCCACACGGCGCGCCAGCCCTCGTCCAGCACCTTGGGGGCGGCGGCGACCTTCTTCCCGGCGACCCGCCAGGGCTGCTCCACCAGGGCCACGGTGATCCCGCGGACGGGCAGCGCGGCGGCGAGCGCCTGGAGGTCCCTGGCCTCGATCCCGCCGCCGGCGCCGTGGCCGAGGGCGAGCACGGCGCGGGGCTCGGGCGTGCGCCGCCTGATCCAGGTGATGCGGGCCTCGCCCGCCGGGGTGTCGACCGTCTCGGTACGCGTCATGTCCCCATCCTGCCGGGCAGTCTCCGCGGGAAAGCGGAACCGCGGCGGGCGGACCGGGCAGGCCGCACAGACCGGCGGACGAGCGGACGGCGGACCGGCGACCGGCGGACCGTCAGAACAGCGTGCCGGCCTCCGGGGCCTCCAGCTCCTCCAGGAGCTCGGGCCCGTTGTTGCGCACGTTGCTCACGGCCGTGGACACCGCGTGGGCGCGCATCAGCCCGGCCGGCGGCGGCTCCAGCAGCTTCCGCAGCTCCTCCTCGTCGGTGCGCGCCGGGTCCAGCCAGGCGTCCCAGCGGTCCGGGGTGAGCATCAGCGGCATCCGGGGGTGGATGTCGGCGAGGGAGCGGGGGCCTTCGGCGGGGGCCACGCCCAGCGGGGTGGCCTCGGCCTCGGCCGTGATCACCGAGCAGGTCGCCCACCAGGCCTGCGGGTGGTCGTCGGGCAGTGTCCGGTCGCGCCAGAACTCGTACAGGCCTGCCATCGCGAAGACCGAGCCGTCGGCGGGGAGGACGAAGTACGGCTGCTTGCGGGGCCGCTTGCGCCTGCCCTCGACCTCCAGCTGCCGTTCCTCGGCCGCGGTGACCCACTCGTAGTAGCCGTCGCCGGGGATGATGCAGCGCTGCCGGGCGAAGGGTCGGCGGAAGGACGGCTTCTCGTGCAGGGTCTCGCAGCGGGCGTTGATCATCCGGGCGGCGCCGTCGGGGTTCTTCGCCCACGACGGGACGAGCCCCCACTTCAGGACGCGCAGCTGGCGAACCGGACGCGGGTCCGGCGCGTCCTTCAGAGGACGGTCGAGTACGACGTAGACCTCTTTGGTCGGCGCCACGTTCCAGTCGGGGGCGAGGGTCTCCCCGGGCTCCCACTTCTCGACGCCGAAGACCTCCGCCAGGTCCTCGGGCCCTCGGCTCGATGCATACCGTCCGCACATGGCTGCCACACTGCCATGGCATCCGCCCCCCACCGCAAGGAGTCCGCCACCTGATGGACAGCACCTCCCTGGGCGGCCTCTGGGACCGGCTCGCCGGCACTCAGTCCGCCCCTGAAACCTGGCTCGTCATAGCCACCGCGGTGGCGGCCCTGGCCGTCGTGGCCCCGCGCCCGCTCTGGCTGCTCTCCCGCAACGCCATCACCATCGCGCACGAGGGCGGGCACGGCCTGGCCGCGGTGCTCACCGGGCGACGGCTCAGCGGGATCCGGCTGCACTCCGACACCAGCGGCCTGACGGTCAGCCGCGGGCGCCCCACCGGGCCCGGCATGATCCTGACCGCCGCCGCCGGGTACACCGCACCCTCGCTGCTGGGCCTGGGCGGCGCGTGGCTGCTCTCGGCGCACCGGGTCACGCTGCTCCTGTGGCTGGCGACGGCACTGCTGGTCGTGATGCTGGTGATGATCCGGAACGCGTACGGCGTGCTGACGGTCGTCCTCGCGGGTGGTTCCTTCCTGCTGGTCTCCTGGCTCGCGCCGGAGGCCGTGCAGTCGGCGTTCGCGTACGCCGTGGTGTGGTTCCTGCTGCTGGGCGGCGTACGGCCCGCCTTCGAGCTCCAGGCCAAGCGCCGGCACGGCGGGGCGCCCGATTCGGACGCGGACCAGCTCGGCCGGCTCACCCACACGCACCCCGTCGTGTGGCTCGTCTTCTTCCACGTGGTCTCGCTCACCTCCCTGACCGGGGGCGGCCGCTGGCTGCTCGGACTCTGAGACCGGGCCGGCGATCAAGATCCGGGTCCGTCGCGGGGCACTAAAGTGAGGGCCATGACCGACACCTCTGCGAACCCAAGCGCCCACGACCTCTGGCCCGCCCCGCTCGCCGACGGGGCCGTGCACGCCACCGTCACCGTGCCGGGTTCCAAGTCGGTCACCAACCGCGCGCTGGTACTGGCCGCCCTCGCCGCCGAGCCGGGCTGGGTGCGCCGCCCGCTGCGCTCGCGCGACTCGCAGCTGATGTCCGACGCGCTGCGCGCGCTGGGCGTGGGCATCGAGGAGACCGTGTCGTCCAGCTCGGCAGGTGCCGGCGAGAGCGGCGAGGCCTGGCGGGTCATCCCGGCCGGCCTGCGCGGCCCGGCGACCGTGGACGTGGGCAACGCCGGCACGGTCATGCGCTTCCTGCCGCCCGTCGCGGCGCTCGCCGACGGCTCGATCCGCTTCGACGGCGACCCGCGTTCCTACGAGCGTCCGCTGGGCCAGGTCATCTCCGCGCTGCGCTCCCTGGGCGCCCGCATCGACGACGACGGCCGCGGCGCCCTGCCGATGACCGTGCACGGCGGCGGCGCCCTGGACGGCGGTGTCGTCGAGATCGACGCCTCGAACTCCTCCCAGTTCGTCTCCGCACTGCTGCTCTCCGCCCCGCGCTTCAACCAGGGCGTCGAGGTCCGGCACACCGGCGCCACCCTGCCGTCGATGCCGCACATCCGGATGACCGTGGAGATGCTGCGCGCGGCCGGCGCGCAGGTCGACACCCCCGAGTCCGGCGGCGAGAAGAACGTCTGGCGGGTCGCCCCCGGCGCCCTGCTCGGCCGCGACCTGGTCGTCGAGCCGGACCTGTCGAACGCCCAGCCCTTCCTGGCCGCCGCGATGATCACCGGCGGCACGGTCACCATCCCCGACTGGCCGCGCCGCACCACCCAGCCCGGTGACGCGCTGCGCACGATCTTCACGGAGATGGGCGGCTCCTGCGAGCTGACCGACGCCGGCCTGGTGTTCACCGGCACCGGCAAGATCAACGGCATCGACGTGGACCTGAGCGAGGTCGGCGAGCTGACCCCGGGCATCGCGGCGGTGGCGGCCCTCGCCGACTCGGAGTCGGTGCTGCGCGGCGTGGCCCACCTGCGGCTGCACGAGACGGACCGCCTGGCGGCCCTGACCAAGGAGATCAACGGCCTCGGCGGCGACGTCACCGAGACCGAGGACGGCCTGCGCATCCGCCCGCGCGCCCTGCACGGCGGGGTGTTCCACACGTACGACGACCACCGGATGGCCACCGCGGGCGCGGTGATCGGCCTGGCGGTCGGGGGGGTGCAGATCGAGAACGTGGCCACCACGGCGAAGACCCTGCCGGACTTCCCGCAGATGTGGGCGGACATGCTCGCGGGAGCGGGAGAGTAGCGCGATGCGCCGGTACGGGAAGCACACCGACGAGGACGACATCCGGGCCCGCCCCAACCGCAAGGGCAACCGGCCCCGGACGAACATCCGGCCCAAGCACGAGGACGCCTCGGAGGGCTTCGTCCTGACGGTCGACCGGGGCAGGCTGACCTGCCTGGTCGAGGACCGCACCATCCACGCGATGAAGGCCCGCGAGCTGGGCCGCAAGGCAGCCGTGGTGGGTGACCGGGTCTGGATCGTCGGTGACCTGTCCGGCAAGAAGGACACCCTGGCGCGGATCGTCCGGATCGAGGAGCGCAAGTCCGTCCTGCGCCGGACCGCGGACGACGACGACCCGTTTGAGCGGGTGGTCGTCGCCAACGCCGACCAGCTGGCGATCGTGACCGCGCTCGCCGACCCGGAGCCGCGGCCGCGCATGATCGACCGCTGCCTGGTGGCCGCGTACGACGCCGGTCTGGAACCGCTGCTGGTCCTCACCAAGTCCGATCTGGCCTCCGCGGACAAGCTGCTGGAGACGTACTCCACGCTCGGCGTGAACTACGTGGTCACCAACCGCGAGGAGCTGGCCGCCGGGGACGCGGCGGACCGGGTGCGCGAGCGCCTCTCCGGCCGGATCACGGCCTTCGTGGGCCATTCGGGCGTCGGCAAGACGACCCTCGTCAACTCGCTGGTGGCGGCGGACCGGCAGCGGGCCACCGGCCACGTCAACGCCGTCACCGGGCGCGGCCGGCACACCACCACCTCCGCGCTGGCGCTGCCGCTGCCGGGCATGGAGGGCTGGGTCATCGACACACCCGGCGTGCGCTCGTTCGGCCTGCACCACATCGAGCCGTCCCGGGTCATCCTGGCCTTCCCGGACCTGCAGCCCGGTACGGAAGGCTGCCCGCGGGCGTGCAGCCACGACGAGGCGGAATGCGCGCTGGACCAGTGGGTGGCCGACGGCCATGCCGACCCGGCCCGCCTCTACTCTCTGCGCCGGCTGCTGGCGACGCGCGAGCGGCGCGAGGGCGACTAGGGGCCCGGGTTTGCCGGGGGGCGTGTCTGGTAAATGCATAATCGCACCGTGGCGCGAGGCCGTGTCACATGATGCGGGGAGGCATTCGACATGGCATGGCTGCTCGTCGTCGTCGCGGGACTCCTGGAGACGGGTTTCGCGGTCTGCCTCAAGCTGTCCCACGGCTTCACCCGGCTGTGGCCGACGATCGCCTTCGCCGCCTTCGCGCTGGGCAGCTTCGGCCTGCTGACCCTGGCGCTCAGGAAGCTCGACGTGGGGCCGGCGTACGCGGTCTGGACGGGGATCGGCGCGGCCGGAACCGCGATCTACGGCATGATCTTCCTCGGCGACCTGGTCTCCACGCTGAAGATCGTCTCGATTTCGCTGGTCATCATCGGGGTCATCGGGCTCCAGCTCTCGGGCTCGTCCCACTGACCCGCGGCCACCGGCTGCACGCGCGTCACGGGGGGCACGTGCCTCACGCCGTGCACGCGCGTCACAGGGTGGGCTCGGCGAACATGAGGAGCTCGCGGATCGAGGTCCCGCCCTGCTCCCCGCCCGGCGCGATCACGTAGGAGAGCGCGAGCCGCACGGCCAGTTCGCAGCGGCGGGCCGTGCTCTCGTCGCCCTCCAGCGCGGCCGCCGCGCGGTCCCGTACCGTGCGGGCCAGCTCCGCGGGAGCCGGCACCCCGGTCTCCGCCCGCCGCTGCAGCGGCAGCAACGCCGACTGCTCACCGGCCCCGGGCACCGGCAGCCGGTCGTCCCAGCAGCCCGTGAGCAGGGCCCGTACCAGCGGGTGGGCGCGCGCGGCGCCCACGGTCCACTCGGCGAGCGCCACCAGGCGCTCCCTCGGCCCGGCCGGGCCGCCGAGGGCCCGGTCCACGCCCGCGAGGTACCAGTCGGTCTCCCGTCGGACCAGGGCCCGCGCGAGGCCGTCCTTGCCGCCGAATTCGTTGTAGAGGGTCTGCCGGGAGACCCCGGCGGCCGCGGCCACGTCGACCATGCGCACGGCGGGCCAGGGACGGCCCGTCAGCGCCACCTGGGCGGCCTCGAGCAAGGATTCCCGCGCTGCCGGCATCTTCGCCTCCCTCCCCCGGAACCCGTCCGGGGGGACGCCCTGCCATCCCGGCCAGCGTTGACGGGCCGCAGGGCGCTGTCAAGGGGGCCTGTCCGCGTGAGCGCGGACGCCGTGTGGTCCGGCCGAAAGAGTGCCGATACTGTTCGGCCATGCCCGAGTATGACGATGATCTGCGCCTTGCCCACGAGCTCGCCGACGCCGCCGACGCGGCCACCATGGACCGCTTCCGGGCCCTGGACCTCAAGGTGGAGACCAAGCCGGACATGACTCCGGTCAGCGAGGCGGACAAGGCCGCCGAGGAGCTGATCCGCGCGCGGCTGAAGGCGGCCCGGCCGCACGACGCGATCCTCGGCGAGGAGTACGGCGTCGAGGGCACGGGGCCGCGGCGCTGGGTCGTCGACCCGATCGACGGCACGAAGAACTACGTGCGCGGGGTCCCGGTCTGGGCCACCCTCATCTCCCTGATGGCGGAGGGCGAGAACGGCTGGCGCCCGGTGGTCGGCGTGGTCTCCGCCCCGGCGCTGGGCCGCCGCTGGTGGGCCGCCGAGGGCAGCGGCGCGTTCACGGGCCGCAGCCCGGCCGAAGCGCAGCGGATCGGGGTCTCGAAGGTCGGCTCGCTCGCCGACGCGTCCTTCGCGTACTCGTCGCTGAGCGGCTGGGAGGAGCGGGGCCGCCTCGACGGCTTCCTGGACCTGACCCGCGGGGTGTGGCGGACCCGGGCGTACGGCGACTTCTGGCCGTACATGATGGTCGCCGAGGGGTCGGTGGACATCTGTGCCGAGCCGGAGCTGTCCCTGTGGGACATGGCGGCGAACGCCATCGTGGTCCAGGAGGCCGGGGGCCGGTTCACGTCCCTGGACGGCGTGGACGGCGTGCACGGCGGGAACGCCGCCGCCTCCAACGGCCTGCTGCACGACGAGATGCTCGGGTATCTGCACCCGAGCGACTGAGCGCGCGCCCCGCTCGACCGAACGCGCCCTCTTGATGACCCTCCGTGCCCGTGGGAATCTGAGAATCCTCCGCTTGTGCGCTTGTGAATGCATTCTCTAGGGTGCGTTGTTCCGGGCGCACGTCCAGGCGGGGGCTCTCTCCCTAGGAGGTGGCTGTCTCCATGCTCGTCCGCGACGCCATGAGCACCGTGATCCTCACCCTCGGACCCGCCCACACCCTCCGGCAGGCGGCCTGCCTGATGTCCGGCCGGCGCGTCGGCGCGGCCGTCGTCCTCGACCCCGACCACAGCGGGGTCGGCATCCTGACCGAGCGCGACATCCTCAATTCGATCGGCGCGGGGCACGACCCCGACCGGGAGACCGTGGGTGCCCACACCACCAACAACGTGGTGTTCTGCACCCCGGACGCCACCTTGCAGGAAGCCGCCGAGGCGATGGCCCACGGCGGCTTCCGGCATCTGATCGTGCTGGAGCAGGGCGGGCCGGTCGGCATCGTGTCGGTCCGCGACATCATTCGCTGCTGGGTCCCGGCGCGGCGCACGGTGCCCGCGTAGGACGCCGATGGGCCGGCACCCCGGAAGGGGTGCCGGCCCATCGTCTGCCACGACAAGCGGTGCGTCAGCCGCGCAGGGCCTGGACCGCGGCTTCCAGCCGCTTGCCGAAGTCGCCGTCCGCCTGGCGGAAGTTGCCGATCGCCCGCTCGGCGATGTCGTCACGGGAGACCTTGGCGATGAAGCCCGACAGGTTCTCGATCAGACGGCCCTTCTCGTCCTCGGACATCAGGCGGTAGAGGTTGCCCGCCTGCACGAAGTCGCCGTCCTCGCGGTGCGCCGGCGCGGCGTGGTTGCCGGTGCCCCCGGTGACCGGGACGGACTGCCACAGCGGACGGTCGGTCTGGTGCGGGCCGCCGAAGCTGTTCGGCTCGTAGTTCTTCGCGCCCTTGTGGCGGCCGTCGTAGAGGAAGCCGTCACGGGAGTTGGTGCGCGCCTCGGTGGCGTGCGGGCGGTTCACCGGCAGGTGGTCGGCGTTGATGCCGACGCGGTAGCGGTGGGCGTCGCCGTACGCGAAGAGACGTCCCTGCAGCATCTTGTCCGGGGACGGACCGATGCCGGGCACGAAGTGCGCCGGGCTGAAGATCGACTGCTCGACCTCGGCGAAGACGTTCTCCGGGTTGCGGTTGAGCTCCAGCTTGCCGATCTCGATCGGCGGGTAGTCCTCGTGCGGCCACACCTTGGTGAGGTCGAACGGATTGAAGCGGTATTCCGCCGCTTCGGCCGCCGGCATGATCTGGACCTGCACGGTCCAGGTCGGGAAGTCGCCGCGCTCGATGGACTCGCGCAGGTCGCGCTGGTGGGAGTCGGGGTCCTCGCCGGCGAGCTTGTTGGCCTCGGCCTGGGTGAGGTTCACGATGCCCTGGTCGGTCTTGAAGTGGTACTTGACCCAGAAGACCTCGCCGGCCTCGTTGTTCCACTGGAACGTGTGCGATCCGTAGCCGTTCATGTGGCGGTAGGACGCCGGGATGCCGCGGTCGCCGAAGAGCCACGTCACCTGGTGGGTCGACTCGGGGCTCAGGCCCCAGAAGTCCCACACGTTGTCGGCTTCCTGCGAGCCGGTGTACGGGTCGCGCTTCTGGGTGTGGATGAAGTCCGGGAACTTGATGGCGTCCTTGATGAAGAACACCGGGGTGTTGTTGCCGACGAGGTCGTAGTTGCCCTCTTCGGTGTAGAACTTCAGCGCCCAGCCGCGGGGGTCGCGCACGGCGTCGGCCGCGCCGAGGTTGCCGGCGACGGTCGAGAAGCGCAGGAACGTTTCCGTCTGCTTGCCGACCTCGGAGAGGAACGCGGCGCGCGTGTACGGCGTGACGTCGGCGGTCACCGTGAAGGTGCCGTACGCGCCGGCGCCGCGGGCGTGCACCACGCGCTCCGGGATGCGCTCGCGGTTGAAGTGCGCGAGCTTCTCCAGGAGGAGCTGGTCCTGGACCAGGACCGGACCGCCGACGCCCGCGGTCTCGCTGTTCTGGTTGTCGGCGACCGGGGCCCCGGCCTCGGTGGTGAGCGGTCCCTGCGTCACGTGCGCCTCCTGCGTCATTCCTGCTGTCCTGTCCTTCGCCAGTGCTGACTCCGACCCTACAATGGACTTTGTCTAAGTCAAGTAAGCATCCAAGTCCACACTGGTTCGGGATCTACACTGGGTCCCCTCGCTGTTAGGCTGGCGTTTATGAGTGACCTGCTGGAGAGACTTCGCGGACGCGGATGGCGCATGACCGCACAGCGGCGCGTCGTGGCCGAGGTGCTCGACGGTGACCACGTACACCTGACCGCGGACGAGGTTCATGCGCGCGCGGTGGCCAAGCTGCCCGAGATCTCCCGCGCGACCGTCTACAACACCCTGGGCGAGCTGGTCTCCCTCGGCGAGGTCCTGGAGGTCTCGACCGACCGGCGGGCCAAGCGCTACGACCCGAACGCCCACCGGCCCCACCAGCACCTGGTGTGTGCCCAGTGCGGCGCGATCCGCGACGTGCACCCGGCGGGGAACCCGCTCTCCGACCTGCCCGACTCCGAGCGCTTCGGCTTCGTGGTCGAGAACGTCGAAGTCACCTACCGCGGCATCTGCCCGAACTGCGCGGCCGCCTGAGCGGCGCGCGCAGCAGCTCGTCCGACGGCCTCCCGGCCCTGCCGGGGGGCCGTCGCGTTTCCCGGAGGCCGCCGCCTCGCCCTCTGCCGGGAAAAACGACGAAGGCCCGGATCCAGTTCCCTGGATCCGGGCCTTCGTCTTCAGTAGCGGGGACAGGATTTGAACCTGCGACCTCTGGGTTATGAGCCCAGCGAGCTACCGAGCTGCTCCACCCCGCGTCGGTAAACCTCACGTTACGGGATGCCTGCGACCAGCGCAAATCCCTTACCCGGGGGCCAGCCGTCAGGCCGTGAGCTCCTCCTCCAGGGCCTCGCGCAGCCGCGCCGCCCGGCCGGCGACCTCCACCGGCCCCAGCTCCACCGCCCGCGCGCACCACTTCCGCGCCTCGTTGAGGTCGCCGTGGCGCGCCGCGAGCAGGCCGAGGCGGAGCGCGGCCCGGCCGTGCCCGGCCACCGCCGCACGGGTCCACCACAGGGCGGCCTCGGGCTCGCTGCCCTCCCGGGCCAGCAGCAGCCCGAGGTTGAAGGCGCCGTTGCGGCTGCCGGCCTCGGCCGCCTCCCGGTACCAGCGGGCCGCCGTGCCCAGCTCGCCCCGTCCGGCGGCGAGCATGCCGACGCGCACCTGCGCCCGCCGGTGCCCCTGCTCGGCGGCACGCTCGTACCACTCCTCGCTCTCGCTCTTCCCGGCCGCGGGCGCGCCCAGGGCCGGTGCCTCGGCCGGGGGTGCCAGCGAGTCCAGCAGGGAGGCCAGCCGGAAGGCCGCCTCGGCGCTGCCGCCGCCCGCGGCGCACCGCAGGTGGCGCTCCGCCGCGCGCTCCTCGCCGTCGCGCACCAGCGCGATGCCGACCTGGAGCGCCGCGTCGGTGTGACCGGCCGCGGCGGCGCGCTCGTACCACTTCAGGGCGGTGCGGTCCTCGTCGCGGCTGGCGAACAGGATGCCCAGGTTGAACGCGGCGTCGACGCTGCCGGCCTCGGCCGCCTTGGAGAACCAGGGCTCCGCCCCGGCCGCGTCCCCGACCTGGAGCAGCAGGATCGCCAGCGCGTTGGCCGCCTCGCGGTGTCCGGCGTAGGCGGCGCGCCGGTACCACTGCTCGGCCTGGGAGGTCCGCTCCTGGGCGGCGCAGAGCAGGCCGAGGTTGTAGGCGCCGTTGTCGTCGCCCGCGTCCATGGCCGCGCGGTACCACTTCTCGGCGGTCTGGGTCTCTCCCCGGGCAGCGTGCAGGGCGCCGAGGGCGTTGGCGGCGTTGCCGTCGCCGTCCTGCGCGGCGCGCAGCCACCACGACGCCGCGCCCTCCTCGTCCCCCTGGTCGCGCAGCAGGAAGCCGAGGGCGCAGGCGGCCCGCGCCTCGCCCTGCTTGGCGGATGTCAGGTACCAGCGCCCGGCTTCCTTGAGCTCGCCCCGGGCCTCCAGGGCCGTGCCCAGGTGGAGCGCGGCACGCCGGTGGCCGCGCGCTGCGGCCTGCCGGTACCACTGCTCGGCCTCGGCGGGCCGACCGGTGCGCAGCAGGCGGGCGAGGCGGTACGCGGCTTCCCGGTGGCCCTGCTCGGCGGCGGCGCGCAGCCAGCGCTCGGCGCCGGTGTCGCCGCGGTGCTCCAGGAGGTCGGCGAGGGCGTAGGCACCCAGGGTGTGGCCGGATTCGGCGGCCTGGCGGAGCCAGTACTCGGCGGCGGGCTCGTCGCCGCGCTCGCGGTAGTGGCGGCCCAGGGCGTGAGCGGCCGCGGCGGACCCGGCGACGGCGGCGATCCGCCACCAGCCTGCCGCCTCGTCTGCGTAGCCGCGCTGGTGCAGGAGGACGCCCAGGTTGTTCGCGGCGGCCCGGTCGCCCTCGGCGGTGGCGCCGCGCAGGTACGGCTCGGCGCCGTCGAGGTCGCCCCGGCGCAGCAGGGAGGCACCGAGGACGCTCATCGAGGCGGCGTCTCCGGCGTCGGCGGCAGCACGGTGCCGGGCCTCCAGCTCGACGTCTGCCACCGCATCGGTCAGCGCGGTGTCAACAGCCTCGGCCAGGAGCGCCTCGGTACCCGTGGTCTTGTTCTCGTCGGATTCCGCCCGCACAAACCGCCCTGTCTCCAGCAGAGTTGACCTGTCCCCCATAAATCCCATCGTCGCATCACCTGCAACCCGCGTACACCTGGTATGTCGCAGCCAGTGAGGTCACTAGAGCGTTTTGTCGACATGCCCACAGATGGACACCTCAAACACGATCCCGCCCCAACTCACCCCTCCCGGGTGACCGATGACATGACGAAGGCCCGGATCCAATGGATCCGGGCCTTCGTCTTCAGTAGCGGGGACAGGATTTGAACCTGCGACCTCTGGGTTATGAGCCCAGCGAGCTACCGAGCTGCTCCACCCCGCGTCGGTGAAACCACAGTATCACGATGCGGGGCGGAGCTTTTACCCGTTAACTTTCGGCGGGCGGCGCGGGTGGTGTCGTCGAACCGCCGGGCGTGGGCTGGGCACCCGGCGTCGGCTTGGCGCCCGGCTTGGGCTGTGCGGCCTTGGCCTCGGCGTCCTGGGCCCGCTTCAGCGCGGCCTCCAGGTCGTCCTGCGCCTTGCCGTACGCCGCCCAGTCGCCGGCCTTCATGGCCCTGTCGGCCTCTTCGAGGGCCTTGGCGGCGTCGGCGAGCGCCTGCTTGACCGTCGGGTTGCCGGGCACGGTGACCGGCGGCTTGGTCCCGGGCGGTGTGGTGGTCGGCGCCTCGGCCCCGAAGACGACGTTGAGCGCCTTCTCCAGGGTGTCCTCGAAGGCCGTCTGGCCGCCGTAGGTCACGAGCACCTTGCGCAGCAGCGGGTACTTGAGCCCGCCGCCGCGGACGTAGACCGGCTCTACGTAGAGCATCCCGCCGTCGAGCGGCACCGTGAGCAGGTTGCCGTACTCGACCTCGGAGTCGCCGCCCCTGAGCAGCCTGATCGACTCGGCGATCTTCTGCTCGGAGTTGAACTGGCTCTGCACCTGCTTGGGGCCGTCGACGGTTCTGCTCGTCGGCAGCTTCAGGATTCTGATCTTGCCGTAGTCAGACGTGGCCGGATCGGCGTTGACCGCCATGAAGGCGCTCAGGTTGTCGCGGCCGTTCGGCGTGAACGTCGTCGTCAGCGAGAAGACCTGGCCGGGATCGGGCTGGTTCGGCATCTTCATCGACAGGTAGTACGGCGGGACGGCGTTCTCGGCCTTGGTGGTCGGGTCGTTCGGCACCGCCCAGACCTCGGAACCGCTGAGGAAGGTCTGCGGGTCGGTGACGTGGTAGCGCGTGAGCAGCTCGCGCTGGACCTTGAAGAGGTCCTGCGGGTAGCGCATGTGCTCCATGAGCGACTTGGAGATCTCGGTCTTCGCCTTGACCGTGCCCGGGAACGCCTTCATCCAGGTCTTCAGGACCGGGTCCTTGGTGTCCCACTGGTACAGGCGGACCGTTCCGTCGTACGCGTCGACCGTGGCCTTCACGGAGTTCCGGATGTAGTTGACCTGGTTCTCCTGGGCCACGACCGCGCGCTGCTGGTTGGTGAGCGAGTCGGCCGTGGTGTCGCCCAGCGTGGTGCGCGAGGCGTACGGGTAGCCGTTCGTCGTCGTGTACGCGTCGACGATCCACTGGATCCGGCCGTCGATCACGGCCGGGTACGCCGCGCCGTCGATGGTCAGCCAGGGGGCGACGGACTCGACGCGCTCCTTGGGCGTGCGGTTGTACAGGATGCGGGAGCCCTCGCCGATGGCCCCGGAGTACAGGATCTGCGGCTCGCTGAAGGCCAGGGCGTAGGCGGCGCGGTTGAAGGCGTTGTCGAGGTTGACCCCGCTCTTGCCCCGGTAGCTCGTCTCCTTCTCGCCGTTGTCGTCGGAGTAGTCGAGCTCCTTCTGCGGGCCGCCGACGATCGAGTACTGCTTCGTCATCTCGCCGTAGTAGATGCGCTGCTCGAAGTCCGTGCCGAACTCGCCCTTCGAGGGCAGGTCGGACTGGGTGAAGACGGGGCGGCCCTCGCGGTCCGCCTCGGTGCCCTTGGCGGCGACCACGCCGAAGCCGTGCGTGTACTTGAAGTGGTCGTTGATCCAGTTGTTCTTCGGGATGCCCTTCAGGTTCAGCTCACGCAGGCCGATGACCGTGTCCTGGCCCTTGTACCGGTCCACCGCGAGGGTCGACGGGAAGCCGTAGTAGCCCTTGATCTGCTGGAGCTGCTGGAACGTGGGCGAGACGATGTTCGGGTCGAGCAGCCGGATGCTCGCCGTGGTGTCGGCGGCCTTCCGGAGGGCGTCGTTGTCCTTCGTCGTGCTGACGCCCGGGTACTCCTTGACCTCGGAGTCGTCGATCCCGTAGGCGTCGCGGGTCGCCTTGATGTTCTTCTCGACGTACGGCGATTCCTTGGCCTGCTCGTTCGGCTGGACCTGGAACTTCTGGACGATGGCCGGGTAGAGGCCGCCGATCAGGATCGCCGAGAGCACCATGAGGCCGAAGCCGATCACCGGCAGCTGCCAGGTGCGGCGCCACAGCGTCGCGAAGAACAGCACGGCGCAGATCGCGGCGATGCAGAAGAGGATCGTCTTGGCCGGCAGGTAGGCGTTGGCGTCGACGTACCGCAGGCCGGTCCAGTTGTCCGCGGCCTTGAAGTCGCTGGACTTCACGGCCAGGCCGTACCGGTCCAGCCAGTACGCGACGGCCTTGAGGGCGACGAAGAGGCCGAGCAGCACCGAGAGGTGGCCGGTGGCGGCGGAGGTGGCCCGGGCGCCCGGGCTGGTCACGCGCAGCCCGCCGTACAGGTAGTGCACGACGGCGGCGGCGATCAGCGAGAGCACGACGGCGGCGAAGCCGAAGCCGAGCAGGAAGCGGTACCAGGGCAGGGTGAAGGCGTAGAACGACACGTCGAGCCCGAACTGCGGGTCCTTCGTGCCGAACGGCACGCCGTTCACGTACATCAGCCAGGTGCGCCACTGGCCTGCGGCGGAGGCGCCGGCGATCAGGCCCACGAGCGCCGCGATGCCGATGAGCAGCCACTTCTTGAAGGGCGCGATGCTCATGCGGTACCGGTCGAGGCTCTGCTGCTCCAGCGACATGGCGCTCAGCGGCGGCCGCAGCCGGTGGGCCAGCCAGATGTTGAAGCCGACGGCGCCGGCCATGAGCAGGCCGAAGACGGCGAACAGCCCGGTCTTGGTCCACAGGGTCGTGGTGAAGACGGACGAGTACTGTACGGACCGGTACCAGAGCCAGTCGGTCCAGAACCCCGCGAACATGATGAACGCCATGGCCAGCACGGCCAGGACGCCCAAGGTCATGAGCAGGGTCCGGGCACGCCGGGACGGGCGGCCGACTCTGATCCGTGGCCCAGAGGGGCCTCCGCCGCGGTCCGGCATCTGGAAAGCCAAGGTGCGCACCTCGAAAGTCGCTGTGTCTTTTTGAGCGGGCCCCCGATCGTAGAGCCCACTCTTGCAACTTACTGAGGCTTTAGTCAGTTCCCGTTATCGCGGCGAAAGGAGGCAGGATGTTGCCCATGTCCAACCTTTCCTCCTCCGGCACTCCCATGGCGGCCAGCCCGCTGACCCGTGCCGTACTCGAAATCGACGAATACGCCGCCGGGCTCGGCTGGGACCGGCCTGCCCGTCTCTTCGCACTCGTCGACACCGCGAAGCTGCGCGCCCAGGCGCCCCGGCTCGCCGCGCAGCTCGGCCGGGACGACCAGCCGGCCGACGTCCCCGCGGCGTCGTTCACCCCCATCGAGCAGGACGAGCTGCCCGCCGGCACCCCGCTGGACCGGTTCCTCGGCACCATCGCCTGGCCCGCCTCCGTGGTCGGCTGCGCACTGACGGTGGAGCGGCTGATGCTGCCGCCGTCCGCCGAGGCCTCCGTGCCCAACGACATGAACGAGAAGCAGCTGGCCGCGTGGGTTTCCGAGCACCCCGAGCGCCAGGAGGTGCGGCTGACCGTGGCCGTGCTGCGCAACGGCGCGCGCGAGTCGGCCGTACGCCTGCGGGACAAGGACTCCGCGAGCGAGGTGCTCACCGGGGCGGACCTGGTGCCCGGCCTGGCCGAGGCGCTGGCCGCGACGTTCGAGGCCTAGGTCGCGTCGTCACAGTCCCGTCCGGTCGGCGGGCGGACGACGCCACTTTGACGACACTCCCCAGCGCCCGGGCCCGCGCGTCCGCGCGGGCACCGTCAGCCGGCGCTGCACTGCGGCAGCCCGGCGGTGTTGCCCTTGGCGATCTTCTCCAGGGACTTCACGGCGTCGGCGATCGTGTCGACCTTCACCAGGGTCAGGCCGTCCGGCACGTCCTTGGCGGCGGAGGCGCAGTTGTCGGCCGGGGTGAGGAAGTAGCGGGCGCCGGCGTTGCGGGCTCCGATGGTCTTCATCTGGATGCCGCCGATGGGGCCGACCTTGCCGGCGTCGTCGATGGTGCCGGTGCCCGCGACGAACTTCCCGCCCGTCAGGTCGCCGGGGGTGAGCTTGTCGACGATGCCGAGGGCGAACATCAGGCCGGCGCTGGGGCCGCCGACGTCGGCGAGCTTGATGTCGACGGTGAACGGGAACGTGTGGTCGGTGCTGGCCCGGATGCCGACGATGGCGTGGCCGTCGCCCTCGGCCTTCTTCGTGGTGATGGAGACCTTCTCGGACCCGACGGGGTCCCGGCGGGCCTTCTCGGCCGCGGCGGCTTCCTTGGCCGGGATGATCGTGAACTCGACCTTCTCGCCGGCCTTGTGCTTCGTGACGAGCTTGGCGACGTCGGCGGGGGCCGTGACCGGGACGCCGTCCACGGCCTTGATGACGTCGCCCGCGTGCAGCCTGCCCTCGGCGGGGCTGTCCTTGACGACCGTGCCGACGACGACGCGGGAGCCGACCGGGACGCCGAGCTCGCGGAGCGCCGCGACCTTGGCGCTCTCCTGGGACTGGCTGAACTCCTCGGCGTTCTCCTGCGTGGACTGCTCTTCCGTCTTGCCGTCCGGGTAGAGGTTCTCGTGCGGGACGACGACGTTGTCGTGGGCCAGCCAGCCCGCCACCGCTTCGAGCAGGTTCATGTCGTAGTCCGCGCCCGTGACGCGGACGGTCGTCATGTTGAGGTGCCCGCTCGCGGGGTACGTCTTGCGCCCGGTGATCTGCAGGACAGCCTCGCCGTCGGAGTCGCCGAGGGTGTTCACCGTGGGTCCCGGGCTCATCTCCGAGTACGGGACCTTGATCATGACCCCGCAGATGAGGAACCCGAAGAGCATGAAGACGGAAGCGAGCATCGTCGCAGTGCGGCGTGGCATGGAACGACAGTACGGGACGCGTCAGACGGCGTCGGAGCCGGAGTGTTCCCGGTCCATCGCTTCGCGGAATCTCGCGTAACCGGCAAGTTCGGATATGTCGCCGGAGGTGCGATCACGGGCTGCCCAGCCTGCCCATATCGCTGCTCCGACGGCAGCGAAAAGCGGAATCAGCAGCCACGCGAGTGATGCCATTCCGTGCCTCCCTACCCCGAGAACGACCGCAACGGATTGTGTGGTCCTAACGCTCGTGCCCGGAGCGGGGTTACGCAAATCGGGGGGTCCGCCCGGGCGTGCGGCCGCGCCGTCAGCAGGCGCCGACCCACTCCTCGGTGCCGTCCGAGAAGCGCTGGTGCTTCCAGATCGGGACCTCGTGCTTGAGGTCGTCGATCAGCATGCGGGAGGCCTCGAACGCCTCGCCGCGGTGGGGGCAGGAGACGGCGACGATCACCGCGATGTCGCCGACGGCCAGGTCGCCCACGCGGTGGACGGCGGCCAGGGCCCGGACCGGGTACTTCTCGACGACCCGCTCCGCCACGCGGCGCATCTCCGCCTCCGCCGTCGGGTGGCAGGAGTAGCCGAGCGAGTCGACGTCCGCGCCGCCGTCGTGGTTGCGGACCGTGCCCACGAAGAGCGTCGTACCGCCCGTCTCGTCGTCGCCGACGGCCCGGAAGACCTCGTCGAGGGAGAGCGGCGTCTCACGGATCGCCAGCAGCCGGACCGGGTCCGCTGCAGCCTGCTCGCCGGGGTGGTCGAAGGTCGGTGAGTCCATGTCGTCCATCGTGCCCTACCGCTCTGACATCGTGGAATAGCCGATTCGACCGGTGGTGGCGGGTCGGGGTATGGAGCCTTCTACAGGATCCGCAGGCCCGCAGCACCTGGCTGCGGCCGGCGGCGCCGCAGCGGACTCAGATACCGCGGCGCTTGCGCGCTCTGCGCACCACCGCCGCCGCGCCCAGCAGCGCGACCGTCGCACCCGCGGCGCCCGCCGCCGTGGCGTCCTTGCGGCCCAGCCTGCGGCCCGCGACCGTGTGCCGGCCGGCCACCTCCTGGAGCAGCTCGGCGAGGACTTCTTCGTTCGTCCACCGGGGCCGCCAGCCCGCCGCGTGCAGCCGGCTGCCGCTGACCACCCACGGGTGCATCGTGTACGCGAGGTCCCCGGCCGGCGAGGGCGTCAGGCCGATCCGGTGCAGGCGGGCCGCGGCGCCCAGCGCGACGGCGGACGGCAGCTCCATCCGGCGGATGCCGCTGAGCTCCTCGACCTCCTCCTGCTCCAGCCAGCCCTCGCAGCCCACCGCGAGCTCGCCCTCGACCTTTTCCAGCGCCGCGTACTCCAGCGCGCTGACCAGGTCTTCCACGTGGCAGAACTGCCAGGTGGGGCGGGATCCGGCGACGACCAGCAGCCGCGGCGACTCGAAGTAGCGGGTCAGCGCGGTGTCCGTGCCGCCGATCAGGACGGCCGGGCGGACCACGGTCACGTTCAGCCCGGGGTGGGCCCGCGGGGCGCGGCGGCCCAGCCGCTCGATCTCCAGCAGGTCGCCGACGCCGGTGGCCTCGGCGGTGGCCCGCAGCTCGGCGTCCTCCGAGAGCGGGATGTCGTTGTCCGGCAGCGCGCCGTAGACCATCGCGGACGTGCACAGCACGACGCGGCGCACCCCCGCGGCCGCGGCGGCGGTCAGCACGGTCTGCGTGCCGCGGACGTTGTACGCCGTACGGGCCGCCGGGTCGGTCTCCAGGTCCAGGTCCAGCGCCAGGTGGACGACCACGTCGGCGCCGCGGAGCTTCTCGGCGATCGCGGGGTCGCGGACGTCGAGCACGTGCCACTGCGCCGCCGCGCAGTCGCCGCGCCGCTCGTCGATCCCTACGACCTGCCTGACCTCGTCGGACTCGGCCAGGCGCTGCACCAGAGCGGCTCCGACGCCCGACGCGGCACCGGTCACGGCGATCACGGGGCCCCGCAGACCGTTGTTTCGCCCATGGCGAATTTCGGGGTCGGGCACTGCTCGAACCTGAGGATCAGGGGAACTCACCGGGCGTCTCCAGCGGTTGTCTTCAGTAGGTGCACGTCCTGACGCGTACCTACCAGGTGATGTCCATCCTGCCGCAGCCCAGCAGTCGGCGGAGCACCGAGCCCGGAACCGGGCGGGGTGTCTACGCTGGGTGGTGTTGTCGGACCATTGCCGCCGGCGCCCCGCCGGCGGCCCTACGAGCCGAGGAAACCCGTGAGTGACACCCCATTCGGATTCGGCCTTCCGCCGGAGGAGCCGGACAACGGCGACGAGGGCAAGAAGAAGGGCGATCAGGGCGGCCAGGGCGGCCCCGCGAATCCGTTCGGGTTCGGCGGGGCGGGCCTGCCGGGCGGCGCGGACAACCCGTTCGCCGCGATGTTCGGCTCGATGAACCCGAACGACCTGGGCGCCGCGTTCCAGCAGCTCGGCCAGATGCTGAGCTACGAGGGCGGTCCCGTGAACTGGGACATGGCCAAGGACATCGCGCGCCAGACCGTCGCCCAGGGCACTGCGGACGGCGTGAAGGACGCGAGCGTCGGCGTCGCCGAGCGGTCGGCCGTCGAGGAGGCCGTACGCCTCGCCGACCTGTGGCTGGACGGCGTGACCTCGCTGCCCTCCGGGGCCGGGTCGGCCGTGGCCTGGAGCCGCGCCGAGTGGGTCGAGGCCACCCTGCCGGTGTGGAAGGAGCTCGTCGACCCGGTCGCCGAGCGGGTCGGTGCGGCCATGGGCAACGTCCTCCCCGAGGAGATGCAGGCCATGGCGGGCCCGCTGCTCGGCATGATGCGCTCCATGGGCGGCGCGATGTTCGGCCAGCAGATCGGCCAGGCCGTGGGCACGCTCGCGGGCGAGGTCGTCGGCTCCACCGACATCGGCCTGCCGCTGGGCCCGGCCGGCAAGGCCGCTCTGCTGCCGCTGAACATCGAGGGCTTCGGCAAGGACCTCGGCGTGCCGTCCGACGAAGTGCGGCTGTACCTCGCCCTGCGCGAGGCCGCCCACCAGCGCCTCTTCGCGCACGTGCCGTGGCTGCGCTCGCACCTGTTCGGCGCGGTCGAGGGATACGCCCGCGGGATCAAGGTCGACACCTCGAAGCTGGAGGACGTGGTCGGTCAGCTCGACCCGTCGAACCCGGAACAGCTGCAGGAAGCGCTCCAGGGCGGCATGTTCCAGCCGCAGGACACGCCCGAGCAGAAGGCGGCCCTCGCCCGCCTGGAGACGGCGCTCGCGCTGGTCGAGGGCTGGGTGGACGCGGTGGTGCACGAGGCCGCCAAGCCCCGGCTGACCTCGGCCGACGCGCTGCGCGAGACCCTGCGCCGGCGGCGTGCCTCCGGCGGCCCGGCGGAGCAGACCTTCGCGACGCTGATCGGCCTGGAGCTGCGGCCGCGCCGGCTGCGCGACGCCGCCCGGCTGTGGGCCTCGCTGACCGATGCCCGTGGCGTGGACGGCCGCGACGGCCTGTGGGAGCACCCGGACATGCTGCCGACGGCCTCGGACCTCGACGACCCGGACGGCTTCGTGCACCGCGAGCAGCTGGACTTCTCCGAGCTGGACAAGATGCTCGGCGAGGCGGCCGAGAAGCGCGACGAGGACGGCGACGACAAGAAGTGAGCCTTTACGACGACGCCGTCCTGGTGCTCAAGGGGTACGCCGACCAGGGCGAGCTGCGCGACGAGTACCTGGCGCACCTGGACGCGCACCCGGACGGCATGTACAAGCCCTGCGGGGCCGGGCACCTGACGGCCAGCGCGCTGGTCGTCGACCCTGCGGCCGGGCGGGTGCTGCTGACCCTGCACAAGAAGCTCGGCATGTGGCTTCAGATGGGCGGGCACTGCGAGGCCGGTGACGCGACCGTCGCGGACGCGGCGATGCGCGAGGCGCGCGAGGAGTCGGGGATCGAGTCCGGTCTGACGCTGCTGCCCGGCGGGCCGGTGCGGCTGGACCGGCACCCGATCCCGGCGCCCTGCCACTGGCACCTGGACGTGCAGTACGCCGCGCTCGCGCCTGCCGAGGCGGTCGCCGCGATCAGCGACGAATCGCTGGACCTGCGCTGGTTCGGGTACGACGAGGTCGCACAGGTCGCCGACGCGTCGGTGGTGCGGCTGATGGAAGCCACGCGCGCCCGGCTCTGACCGGCCGCCGCGGCGGCGACGGAAGAGGCCGGGGCGGTCCTGCTGGTGCAGGACCGCCGCGGCCTCTTCGGTGAGGACGTCCGCTAGGCGCGGCTCCCGCCCAGGGAGTTTCCGCGCATGCCGAAGCCGAGCACCCCGCCCCGCAGGTGGGTGGGCGGCAGCAGCTCGCTCGGCTGGACGAGGACGTACCCCTCGCCCTG
Organism: Streptomyces sp. NPDC037401; assembly: GCF_055602345.1. Lineage (NCBI taxonomy): Bacteria > Bacillati > Actinomycetota > Actinomycetes > Kitasatosporales > Streptomycetaceae > Streptomyces > Streptomyces sp. NPDC037401. Next base: position 143,846 of record NZ_JBVJWO010000010.1, on the reverse strand, counting down.
GAACTGCATCTCCCAGCCCTCGCCGGTGGCGCCGCGGCGCCGCCAGACGGCGGAGGTCGAGGTCGGTGCCTGGAGCTGGGTGCGCAGCGAGGTGGACCAGGCGATGACCGCGTCGGCATCGGCGCAGATGTTCCTGCCCGGCCCGACCTCCAGGACGAGCGGCTCGCCGGAGGTGAGCAGCGCGACCTGGCCGGAGCCGGTGAGCTCCAGGTTGTAGGCGCCTGCCGAGGCGATCTCGACGGCGCTGTCCACGGCGAGGATGCCCACGCCGAGGGTGCTGTCGAAGGCGAGGACGGACTTGCTGTCGACCGTGATGCCGCGGCCGACCTCCATGACGTGGATGTGCTGGGCGAAGTTGGCCAGGTAGACCTGGCCGCTGCCCTTGCACTTCATGAGCTCGAGGCTCTCGTTCGCCATGCGCTGGACGTTGCGCCAGCTGTTGTTGCGGTACTGGCTCTGGAAGTCGACATGGCCCTCGAAGGCGACCATGGCGCCCTGCCGGGCTAGGACCGATCCGCTGCCCTGGGTCAGGTCGGCCTTGAGCAGCTGGGGGTTCTGCAGGGTGTAGCGGCCGGTGGTCGGTACCGGGACGTGCGCGAAGAGTGTGCTGTGCATGGTGACTCGGTGCTCCTCTCAGCCCCGGATCTTGAAACGGTCGCCGGTGTCCTCGCTGGGCTGGACCACGACGAAGCCGCGGCCCTTGAAGCCGATCTGGAGGGCCTCGCCGCTGCCGCGGCCGATGAGGGCGCTGGCCTTCACCGTGCGGCGGGGCTTGAGCTCCAGGCCGGTGGTCCAGCCGATCAGGGCGTCCGGGTCGACGTACGTCTCGCGCTCCGCGCAGTCGAGCACGGTCGGGATGCCGCGGCTGACCAGGGCCACCCAGCCGGTGCCCCGGACGACCAGGTTCGTCAGGCCGGAGCCGGAGAGCTTGGCCAGGCCCTTGACCGGCTCGATCGCCAGCTGGAGGCTCGCGTCGCAGGCGAGCAGGGTGGCGCCGTTGACGGACAGGGCTTCGTCGGCGAGGTGGAGGACGATCACGTCCGCGCCGTAGTCGGCGAGGTACAGGTCGCCGTCGCCGCGGCAGAGCATGAGCTTGCCGCCCTCGCCGGTGACCATCTCCTCGGCGGAGCGGCGCAGGCCGGCGGGGGCGCCGTCGAACTGCACGTACCCGTCGTACGCGATCATCGAGCCGGCCTTGGCGATCAGGTCGTGGCCGGTGACCATCTTGACCTTGAGGGTCTTGGCGTTGTGCACGGCCATCCGGGCGCCGGTGTCGGCGACGCGGTGCGCGCTGAGTGTCTGCGTGTCCATGGCTGCCTCACACCTCGAAGGGCTGTACGACGACGAAGTTGCCGGGGGCGCCGCGGAACTGGAGGTTCACGGCTTCTCCGGTCCGGCTGGCGTAGCCGGAGCGGCGCAGCCGCAGCGCCGTGGTCGTGACGGCCTGGGCACCGGCAGACCACGCGATGACGGCGTTGCCGTCCACGTAGGTCGCGGGGCCGACGGGGAGGACGACCGGGGTGCCGCGGGTCTTCACGACGACGGCTCCGGTGCCGGAGAACAGCATGGAGAACAGGCCCCCGCCGGGCAGCCCGGCGCCCTCGATCCGGCGGACCTCGGTGGCGAGCGACTCGTCGAAGGCGAGCACGCCGGCGGCGCTGGTGTAGAGCTGGTCGGTGCCTTCGAGGCGGATCACGAAGAGCTGGCTGGCCTCGTCGGCGAGGAAGACCTCGCCGTCGCCGGCGCAGCGCATGAGGGACATGCCCTGGCCGGTGAGCTGGCCGGTGAGCTTGCCGAGCAGGCCGGAGCCCTTGTGGGCGAAGTCGATGTCGCCCTGGTAGGCGACCATGCTGCCCTGGCGGGCCAGGATGGCCTGGTTCTTCGTCAGGGTGACGCGGACCTGCTGGGGGTTCTGCTCGGTCCACCGCTCGCCGACGGGTGCCTCGGCGTACTTGGTCAGGACCATGCGCAGGCCCGCCTCGGGCGGCGCGGGTGCCAGGGACTGCACGGCGCCGAACGGCGGGGCGCCGGGCGGGGCCATGGCTCCGGGCGGCGCCATGGGGGCGGGCGCGAAGGGCGCCGGGACCGCACCCGGCGGGGCCACGGGGGCGGGGGCCGGGGTGAAGGGCGGCGGGACGGCGGCCGGCGGAGCGGGCGGCGGGACCGGCGCGGCGGCCGGGGCCGGGGGCGCGCCGAAGGACGCGGTCTGCGGGGCCGGGATGCCGAACCCGGGCGCGGGAGCCGGGGCCGGGGGCGGGGTGCCGAACACCGGCGCGGGGGCCGGCGGCGGGGTCGCTGCGGCGGGCGGCGGCGCGAAGGCCGGGGCGGGTGCCGGGGCGGCGAACTGCGGGGCCTGGGCGGCCGCGGGCTGCTCCTCCGCGACCTCTCCGCCGAAGTTCTGCAGCAGCGCGTCCAGCCCGCCGTCGAAGCCCTGTCCGACAGCGGCGAAGCGCCAGACGTCCTTGAGGTAGAAGTCTCCGAGCATCACGGCCCGCTCGGTGCTGAACTCCGCACCGGTGAAGGCGTACCGGACGACTTCCTCGCCGCCGGCGACGATGCGGATGTACCCGGGGCCGACCTGGGACATCTGACCGCCGCCGTCGATGGTGGCGGTGAAGGAGAGCTTGTGGACCGCCGCCGGAATGCGGTCGAGCGTGACCCGGAAGGACTCGGTGTCGCCGGACTGCGGCCCGAGCTGCTGAATCGACTCCTCGGGCGACTTCGGCTGGTTGTAGAAGATGAAGTACCGGTCGTCCGAAAGCTGTTCGTTGGCGTCGAGGCCGAAACAGCTGATGTCGAACGTCATACCGGGACCGGAAATCTGGACGCCTACGTACAGGTCCGTCCCCGGCGTCAGGTCACTGATCTTGGCCTTGTGGCCGCGTTGGAATTCCCTGGCCATGCGTAACGACCGTCCCCCATCCCGACTGTGAATGCGTTGAGCCAGGCTAACGGCAATCGAGGACATCCAGCCAAGCCGGTACCGAGCCGGTACATTTCACGGAGAGTCACCGGACGGGACGTCGTCCGCCTCGGGACGCGGCCCGGGGAGCCGGTCTGCCGCGACGATCCCTTCGAGGTAGCCACGGGCCCGCTCGGTACGCGGATACGGCTCCAGCAGCCGCCAGAAGTCGGGGCCGTGCCCGGGGACCAGCAAGTGCGCCAGCTCGTGCAGGAGTACGTAGTCGAGCACGTACTCGGGCATCCCCTGGAGGCGGTGCGAGAGCCGGATGCTGCCCTCCGCGGGGGTGCAGGAGCCCCAGCGGGTGTTCTGGTTGGTGACCCAGCGGACCGAGGCGGGGCGCGCGCGGCCCTCGAAGTACTGCTCGGACAGGCGCTCGGCCCGCTCGGTCAGGGCGGAGTCCCCGGGAATCCGGCGGCTCTCCTGGGCGGCCAGCTTGTCGAGCATCACCCCCACCCAGCGCTGTTCCTCCGCCTCGGACATCCGGGCGGGGATGAGGACGACCGTTCGATCGCCCTCGCGGTAGGCGGAGACGGTCCTGCGGCGGCGCGCGCTCCGGCGGACTTCGACGGCGGAGCGGGGCAGTGGATCGGCGGACACGGCACGACCGTACCGGGTGGCCGCGGCGGAAGTCCCGTGGCTCCTGCCGTTCACGCATGATCGATTCAGCAGGCGAACCGGTCCGGTCGGTTAATAGGCCTGCGACCCCTTGCCTGTGGACAACTCGGCGCACGGATTTCGCGGCGCGGGCATTCTGCCGATGTGTCCGCGATCACGGACGCGGAGACCGGACGTGCGATCAACGGGGGAAGAGATGTATCCGAAGGTGAAACCGGCACTGGCACGGGCCTGGCGCGATCTCCAGACGGTGCAATTCGGGGTGACACCCGCTCATGCCGTGGTCCTCGGGCCGGTGGACACGGCGACGGGCAGTTTCCTCGGGCTGATCGACGGGACGCGCGGGATGCCGATGCTGCGGGACGAGGCCCGGTCGATGGGGCTGCCGGACGGCCAGGCGGACCGGCTCGTGGCCCGGCTCGCGGAGTCCGGGCTGATCGACGACAGCACCGCGGGCGGGCCTGCCGCCCAGGCCATGCGGGCGCGGACGGAGGCGGTCGAGCGGCTGGCCCCCGACCTCGGTTCGCTGTCGCTGCTGAGCCGCGAACCGGGCGGGGCGATGCGGGGGCTGGCGGCCCGGCGCGCCATACGCGTCCAGGTGCGCGGCGGCGGCCGGGTCGGCGCGGTGATCGCCGCCGTGCTGGCCGGGGCGGGAGTGGGCCGGGTCGAGGTACTGGACGGAGGGCTGGCCGAGCCCGGCGACGTCGCGCCGGGCGGACTGCCTCCGGGGGCGGTCGGCAGACGCCGGGCCGCCGCCGCGCACGATCTGGTCGCGGCAGCGGCACCCGGTCCCCCGCCGCGCACGGCCGAGGGCCGCGCCACCGGGCCGCCGGCCTCGGAGCCCGGGCTGTCGCTGGTGGTGGTCGCGCCGCGGGACGGACTCGCCGTGTACGCGCCCGATCCGGCCGGAGCCGAGGACTGGATCGCCACCGGCACGCCGCACCTGTACGCGGGCGTGCTGGAGGGCACGGGCCTCGTGGGGCCCCTGGTGCTGCCGGGCGGCACGGGCTGCGCGGGGTGCATGGAGCGGGAGCGGGTGGACCGGGACCGGGCGTGGCCGCGGATGCTCACCCAGTGGCGTGCCGTACACCGGCGGGGTGCGCCGGCCTGCGACCTGGGGCTGGCCACGGCCGTGGCGGGGCTGGCCGCGTCCCACGCGCTGGCCTTCCTCGACGGCGAGCTGCCCGGCTCCGCGGGGGCCCGGTGGGAGGCGGCGCTGCCGCAACTGGCCTGGCGGCGCCTGCCCGTCACACCTCAACCGCAGTGCCCGTGCGGGGCCGCGGACCCGGAAGGAGGGGAGCGCACCGCAAGGGCGCCGACGGCACAGGACACAATGGCCGGGTAACCGCCGCCCGCGGTACGGATGTCTGGGAACTGGAGGGGCACGCATGTCTGATCTTCCCCGGAAAGCGGTGATCCGTACCGCCAAGCTGGCCGCACTGCCACTGGGTATCGCAGGCCGTGCCACCTGGGGCCTGGGCAAGCGGATCGGCGGACGGCCGGCGGAGATCGTGGCGCGGGAGCTGCAACAGCGCACGGCCGAGCAGCTCTTCCGGGTCCTCGGGGAGCTGAAGGGCGGGGCGATGAAGTTCGGTCAGGCCCTGTCGGTGTTCGAGTCCGCACTGCCGGAGGACGTCGCCGGGCCGTACCGCGCCGCGCTGACCAAGCTCCAGGAGGCCGCCCCGCCGCTGCCGGCGGGGACGGTGCACACGGTGCTGGCCGAGCGTCTCGGCACGGACTGGCGGGAGCTGTTCCGGGAGTTCGACGACAAGCCGGCGGCGGCCGCCTCCATCGGGCAGGTGCACCGGGCGGTGTGGCGCGACGGGCGGGAGGTCGCGGTCAAGGTGCAGTACCCGGGGGCCGGGGAGGCGCTGCTGTCGGACCTGAGGCAGCTGAGCCGGTTCGCCGGGCTGCTGGGACCGCTGATACCCGGCATGGACGTCAAGCCCCTCATCACGGAGCTGCGCGACCGGGTGGCGGAGGAGCTGGACTACGGCTTGGAGGCGGAGGCGCAACGGGCGCATGCGGCGGTGTTCGCGGACGACCCGGACGTGTGGGTGCCCGACGTCGTGCACCAGGGCGAGCAGGTGCTCGTCACCGAGTGGATGGACGGGGTGCCGCTGTCGCAGGTGATAGCCGACGGCAGCCAGGAGCAGCGGGACGACGCCGGTCGCCTGCTGGCCCGGTTCCTGTTCTCCGGGCCTGCGCGCACGGGTCTGCTGCACGCCGATCCACATCCGGGCAACTTCCGCCTGCTGACCGGTGAGGACGGGCGGGCCCGGCTGGGCGTGCTGGACTTCGGCACGGTGGACCGGCTGCCCGGCGGGCTGCCGCCGACCATCGGGCTGTCGCTGCGCCGGACCCTGGAGGGGGACGCGGACGCGGTGTACCGGCACCTGTGCGAGGAAGGGTTCGTGAAGGAGTCGATCGAACTCGACCCGGACGCGGTGCTGGAATACCTGCGGCCCATCATCGAGCCGGCCGCGGTGGAGGAGTTCGCCTTCACCCGCGGGTGGTTGCGGGGGCAGGCGGCCCGGATCGCCGATCCGCGCTCGCCCGCACACCAGTTGGGCAAGCAGCTGAACCTGCCGCCGTCGTACCTGCTGATCCACCGGGTCACGCTGAGCACCATCGGGGTGCTGTGCCAGCTGGGCGCGCGGGTGCGGCTGCGGGACGAACTGCAGGACTGGCTCCCGGGGTTCGCCCCGGAGGACTGAGCGGGCGCGCCGGGGCGGTCACCACCAGGCCGAGTCGAGGCGGCCTTCGATGGCGCGGATGTTGGCCCGTGCGCAGTCGTGGCAGAAGTACTGTCTGCTGCCGTTCTCCACGGAACAGGTCCAGGTGGGCGGGGCTCCTTCGGGGGAGGTCGTACCGCAGCGAGCGCACACGACCGTCCCGGCCTCGGGCCCCGGGGGTGCGGGGTGGGGAGTCGGCTGGTCCACCTCCAGACGATATCGCCGCAGGGGGTTGGCGGAGTCCGCAACGCACCGAGGGGACCGGTCCGTTCGGACGGGTCCCCTCGGTGTTCGGGTCGGTGGTGCCTCAGTGCATGACGGCCATGGCCAGGGCACGGCGGGCGCGCATGGAGACGCGCTCGGCTCGCCGCTGCATCCGGCGGGCGGCGATCAGGCGCAGGGCGTGACGCTCCGAGTCGACCTCACGCATGCGCTCGTGCATATGGGCGCGGGCCATGGCTTCTGGGATGAGTTGCATTTCGCGGGTCCTGTTCTGACGCGAGGTGATCGCGGCGGTGGTGTTGAAGTCTGCGGTGGCGGAGGCTGCCTCTGCGGCTGCCTTCTCGCTGGTGTAGGGGGTCATCGGGGCCTGCTTCAGGGGGTCGTGCGTGAGGGGGCGGTCGATCGTTCCGAGGGCGTTCATGCCGCGACCGGGTTCTTGCGCGGACGACCGCGGGGCCGCTTGCGGGCGACGACGACACCCTGGACGAAGAGCTCGCCACCCCAGACGCCCCAGGGCTCGCGGCGCTCCAGCGCCCCGGCGAGGCAGGCCTCGACGAGCGGGCAGGTGCGGCAGAGGGACTTGGCGTACTCGACATCCGCCGGGGACTCGGCGAAGAAGACCTCGGGGTCGTAGGTACGGCAGGGGACGGGCACGCCGAGGTTCTCGATGGCGTCGTCGAGCGCGGTGAGGGTGGTGAGCGGAGTCAAGGTGGAGTCCTCCGGGACTGCGGGCGGGGAGATCGTTTGGGTCTGCGGTACGGACGGGGCGTGCGCTTCGAGTTGCACGGTGTTTTCTTCCTCGTCTGGTTCGTAGTCGTTCCGGCCTTGTTGGCCGGGGGCGGCTGGTACCTGGTCTTGCCAGTCCCGAGGCCCCTTCGCTCCGCCGTCCCCGTTCGGGGACAAACAGAAGGGCCGCGGATCCCGGGTGGGGTTCCGCGGCCCTGAAGGCGCCGGCCTGATCATGCGATCAGGCTGGATCACTCCAGGGTTCGAGCCCACGGAAGGCCCACATCGTGTGGTGCTGCGTCGTCTGCTTCTGGGATCCGGCACCGGCTGCCGCCACGGCATAGGCATGTGCCTGAGCCGCTGCTACTGCCACCGGTGCCTGGGTCGGTCGCTCATTGCCCTCGATGCGCTCCCGGACGGGGAGGGTGGCAAGGGTGGCCGGGCTGCCCAGGGAGACGGCGGACATACCGGTGCCCAGGACCGAAGGCAGGGAGACGACAGGGGTGGAGCCGAGCAGGCAGGAAGCGGCGACCGGGCGATCGGTCATTTTGGTGAAGGTCATGAAGCTGGTCACTGGTCTCGCCTCCTCTCGGCGTCTCGGGGACCCGGCCCGAGGGGCCTGTCCCATGCGTATTCGGATAAGTACAGCACGGAGACAGGGCTTCAGAGAAGCTCCTGTTTCCGTGGTTAAGAACCTATGGGGCCGTGCGGGGCATGTGCAAACTATTTTTCCGACGAGTTTCTACGCGTCGTCATCTTCGCCCCTGCCGGGCTCCTGACCTGCGCAGATGGCGAGGACGTCGGCGCCGAAGCGCTCGAGCTTCCGTCCGCCTACGCCCGAGATCATCGCGAGCTCGCCCTCCTGGGCGGGCGCGGCTTCGGCGATCGCCATGAGGGTCTTGTCCGTGAAGACGCAGTAGGCGGGCTGCCCCAGCTCCTTCGCCTGCTCCCCGCGCCAGTCCCGCAGGCGCTCGTAGAGGCCCTCGTCCATGTCCGACGGGCAGTCCTCGCAGCGCATCAGCTTCATCTCGCCGGCGTCGGTGAGCGTCTTGCCGCAGACCCGGCACTGGACGGGTCCGCGGCGGCCCCGCTTGCGGGTGCCCGGCGCGCCGCCTGCGGCCCCGGCGGCCGCCCGGGGGCCTCCGGCCGCCGAGCCGGGCCGCAGGCCGTTCAGGAAGCGGCTGGGGCGGCGCGAGGCGCGGCCGCCCGGGGCGCGGGAGAGCGCCCAGGACAGGGTGAGGTGCAGCCGGGCCCGGGTCACGCCGACGTACAGCAGCCGGCGCTCCTCCTCGACCTGGTCGTCGGTCTTGGCGTAGGTGATCGGCATCATGCCGTCGGTGAGGCCCACGAGGAACACGGCGTCCCACTCCAGGCCCTTCGCGGCGTGCAGCGAGGCGAGGGTGACGCCCTGGACGGTCGGGGCGTGCTGGGCCGCGGCCCGCTCGTCGAGCTCGACCGTGAGGTCCGCGAGCGTGGCTCCCGGGCGGCTGCGGGCGAAGTCCTCGGCGAGGCGGACGAGGGCGGCCAGCGATTCCCACTGGTCCCGGACCGCGCCGGAGCCGGCGGGCGGCTCGCTGGTCCAGCCGTTGGAGCTGAGCACGGCGCGGACCTGGGAGGCGAGCTCCACGACGTCGTCGAGGAGGGGGTCGTTCGCCCCGAAGCGGGCCGCGCTGCGCAGGTTCGCGATCGCCTGGCGGACCTCGGTCCGCTCGAAGAAGCGCTCGGCGCCGCGGAGCTGGTAGGGCACGCCGACGTCGGCGAGGGCTTGTTCGTAGACCTCGGACTGGGCGTTGATCCGGTAGAGCACGGCGATCTCGCCGGCCGGTACGCCGGCTGCGATCAGGTCGCGGATCCGGCGGGCCACGCCCTCGGCCTCGGCGGGCTCGTCGGGGTATTCGGCGTAGACCGGCTCGGGGCCCTGCTCGCGCTGGGAGACGAGCTCCAGGCGGTGGTCGGCGGCCTTGCCGCGGGCCTGGGCGAGCAGGCCGTTGGCCAGGTGCACCACCTGGGGGGTGGAGCGGTAGTCGCGGACGAGCTTGACGACCTTGGCCTGCGGGAAGCGGTTGCGGAAGTTCAGCAGGTGGTCGGGGGTGGCGCCGGTGAAGGAGTAGATCGTCTGGCTGGCGTCGCCGACGACGCAGAGGCTGTCGCGGTCGCCGAGCCACAGCTCCAGCAGGCGCTGCTGGAGCGGGCTGACGTCCTGGTACTCGTCGACGACGAAGTGCTGGTACTGGGCGCGGATCTGCTCGGCGATGTCGTGGCGGTCGTGCAGCACACCGACGGTGAGGAGCAGCACGTCCTCGAAGTCGATCACCATGCGGTCGCGCTTGAGCTGTTCGTACAGCCCGTAGATCTGGGCGATCTCCGCGGCGTCGCGGGGGATCTCGCGGTTCGACTTGGCCGCGGCGGCGGCGTAGTCGGCGGGGACGGTCTGGGTGACCTTGGCCCACTCGATCTCGCCGGTGACGTCCCGGAGCTCGTTGCGGTCCAGGCGGATCCGGCAGCGGGCCGCGGACTCGGCCACCAGCTGGATCTTGCGCTCGAGGAGCCGGGGCATGTCGCCGCCGACCGCCCGGGGCCAGAAGTACTGGAGCTGCCGCAGGGCGGCGGAGTGGAAGGTGCGGGCCTGCACCCCGCCCGCGCCGAGCGTGCGCAGCCGCCCGCGCATCTCCCCGGCGGCGCGGTTGGTGAACGTGACGGCCAGCACGCTCGCGGGCTGGAGGATGCCCGCGCGGACGCCGTACGCGATCCGGTGGGTGATGGCGCGGGTCTTGCCCGTGCCTGCGCCTGCGAGCACGCACACCGGACCGCGCAACGTCGTGGCGACCTCGCGCTGCTCCGGGTCCAGGCCCAGGAGCACCGCGTCGGCGGACTCCGCGACGGGCGGGAAGGAAGGGGAGTGCGTTGCTGCTGTCACCCTGCCATGCTGCCAGGTTCGGAGAGCCGGACGGGAAAGTTGTCCACAGGCGGGCCCGATCGTCATACGAATCACTTGCGGCGGGCCCTGGGGAATGGCCGAAGGCCGTCGTACGTTCGAGTCCCTGGAACGACCCCGAACCAGTCCCCAGAGGAGCGCACCCACCATGCAGGGTTCCGTGACGATGTACAGCACGACGTGGTGCGGCTACTGCCGCCGTCTGAAGTCCCAGATGGACCGCGAAGGCATCGCCTACACCGAGATCAACATCGAGCTGGACGCCGACTCGGCCGCCTTCGTCGAGAAGGCCAACGGCGGCAACCAGACCGTCCCCACGGTGCGCATCGTCTCCTCTGCCGGCAGCGAGTCCGTCATGACGAACCCGAGCCTGGCGCAGGTCAAGCAGGCCCTCGCGGTCTGAGCCGCACCGGCCCTGCCCGGAGCGGCAGGGCCGGACGCGCCCTCAGCGCGGCTGCGGCTTCGGGAGGGGCTTGCCGTACCAGAGCTCGACGAGCCGGGCCGCGATGGAGATGCCCGAGGGCGGCAGCACCTCGCCGCTCTCGATCGCCGCGCGCAGGTCCTCGCGGGAGAACCAGCGGGCCTCCTGGATCTCCTCGCCGTCCACGTTGATCACCGATGAGGTGGCACGGGCCATGAAGCCCAGCATCAGGCTGGACGGGAAGGGCCAGGGCTGGCTGGCGATGTACTCGACCTCGCCGACCGTGACGCCCGCCTCCTCCCACACCTCGCGGATCACCGACTGCTCGATCGACTCGCCCGGCTCCACGAAGCCCGCCAGCGTCGAGAAGCGGCCCTCCGGCCAGTGCACCTGGCGGCCCAGCAGCGCGCGGTCCTGCTCGTCGGTGACGAGCATGATCACGGCCGGGTCGGTGCGCGGGTAGTGCTCGGCCCCGCAGGCCGGGCAGCGGCGTACGTGCCCGGCCGCGGCCACGACCGTGCGCTCGCCGCAGCGCGAGCAGAAGCGGTGCAGGCGCTGCCAGTTCTCCAGTGCCACGGCGTGCACCATCAGTCCCGCGTCCCGCGGGGACAGCAGCAGCCCGGCCTCGCGCAGGCCGGCCGCGCGCGCCGACTGGTCCAGCCGCCCGGGCAGCGAGTCCTTCTGGAGGGCGAAGTAGCGCACTCCCTCCTCGTCGGTGCCGAGGAAGTAGCGGTGCGTCTCCGTGACCGGGGCCTCGAAGGCCGGCGTCATCACGAGCCCGGTGCCGCCGTCGGGCGTGTCGTCGATCAGGACCTGGCCGCCGGAGACGACGAACACGCGCGTCGTCGGGTGGCTCCAGGCCGCCGCCAGCCAGGCCTCGTCGAGGCGGTGGTGGGCGGCGCGGTCGATGCCGCTCGGAGCGGTGAGCGACACGGGACGGTCCGCGGAACCTCCGCGGTCCCCGGTACGGCCGATCTGCTCGGTCGAGGTGCTCACAGGTGCTTCCAACTCCCCCGGTGGTGGTGAATGGGTGCGCTTTCCTTGGTACCCGGCTGCGGGCTGCGGCGTCAGGGCGTCCAGTGGGCGGACAGGTCGCCCCACAGGTACGCGGTCGCCTCGACGCCCTTGAGGAGCAGGTCGATCTCGACCTTCTCATTGGGGGCGTGCCAGCCGTCGGACGGTACGGAGATGCCGAGGAAGAGCACGGGCGCGCCGAGCACGTCCTGCAGGTCCGCGGCCGGTCCGGAGCCGCCCTCGCGGGTATAGCGGACCTTCTGTCCGAACGCGCGGCCCATGGACCGGACGACCGACTGGAGCGCGGGGTGCTCCAGCGGGGTCAGGCAGGGCCGGGTCGGGGCGCCGAAGGTGATGTCGTGGCGGATGCCGGCCGGGATCTGCGCTGCCACCCAGTCCTTGACGGCGGCCTCGATGACGTACGGGTCCTGGCCGGAGACCAGGCGGAACGAGATCTTCAGCTGGGCGCCCTTGGGGATGATCGTCTTGCCGCCGGGGCCCTGGTAGCCGCCGCCGATGCCGTTGAGCTCGGCCGTCGGGCGGGCCCAGACGCGCTCGAGGGTGGAGTAGCCGGCCTCGCCGAGCGTCCCGTACGACTTGGCGGTGCGCAGCCACTCGCTCTCGTCGAACGGCAGCTCGGCGATCAGCTCGCGCTCGGCGTCGGTGAGCTCGGCGATGCCGTCGTAGAAGCCGGGGATCGTGACGCGTTCGTTCTCGTCGTGGAGGGCCGCGACCAGGCGGGCGGCGACGGTGGCCGGATTGGGCACGGCGCCGCCGAAGGAGCCGGAGTGGATGTCCTGGTCCGGGCCGTACAGCTCGATCTCGCAGTCGGCCACGCCGCGCATGCCCGTGCAGACGGTGGGCGTGGTCTCGGACCACATGCCGGTGTCGGAGACGATCACGACGTCCGCGGCGAGGCGGCCGGCGTGTGCCTCGACGAGCTCCCGGAAGTGCGGGGAGCCGGACTCCTCCTCGCCCTCGACGAGGAGTTTCAGGTTGACGGCGGGGGCGGTACGGCCGGTCGCCGCGAGGTGGGCGCGGACGCCGAGCGTGTGGAAGAAGACCTGGCCCTTGTCGTCGGCGGCGCCGCGCGCGTACATCCGGCGGCCGTCGTCGGTGACCACCGGTTCGAACGGGTCGGTGTCCCAGCCGTCCTCGCGGGCGGCCGGCTGCACGTCGTGGTGTCCGTAGACGAGGACGGTGGGGGCGGCCGGGTCGCCGCTGGGCCATTCGGCGTAGACCGCCGGGGCGCCGGGGGTCTCCCAGACCTCCGCGACCGGGAACCCGGTGCCGGTGAGCTTCGCCGCCAGCCACTCGGCGCTGCGGCGCACGTCGGGGGCGTGCGCGGGCTGCGCGGAGACGGACGGGATGCGGAGCCACTCGGCGAGGTCGCCGAGGAAGGCCGCGCGGTGCGTGTCGATGTACGTGCGGACGGCGCTGTCCGGGGTGTCGCTCATGCCTGTGAGCCTAGCTCGCGTCGCGCGGGCGCTTTTCCGTGCCCGATTTGCCTTGGAGGATCCGCTCAAGGGCCGCCCGGCCGGGGAGGCGGCGGGGCCGGACCACGCGCCCGCTGCGGACGTGGAGGAACGCCGCATGGACCCGCTCGGGGTCGATGCCCTGCGCTTCGGCCCAGGCCAGGCGGTAGACGGCGAGCTGCAGCGGGTCGGCGTCGGTGCCGTGCCCGGTCTTCCAGTCGACGATCTCGTACGTGTAGGCCTGCCCGGCGGGGTCGGCGGGATCGCCGGTGCGCTCGCGGTACACCGCGTCGATCCGGCCGCGGATCACCCGCCCCGCGAGGGTGAGCTGGACCGGGACCTCCATCCGGTACGGCGTGCGGTCGGCGTACGGGCTGCGCTCGAAGGCGGCCTTGAGGCGCGCGAGGTCGCGCTCGTCGGCGATCTCGGCCTCGCCGGCGCCGGGCAGGTCGTCGGGGTCGGTGAAGGGCAGTTCGAGCTCGTCGAACCGCGACTCCACCCAGGCGTGGAAGCGGGTGCCGCGGCGCGCCGCGGGCTGCGGTGGCTTGGGCATGGGGCGGGCCAGTTCGCGTACGAAGGCCTGCTCGTCGGCGGCGAGGCGCAGCAGCGCGCTCGCGGAGAGGGAGGCGGGCAGGGGAACGTCGCGCACGGCGGTCCGGGCGCGGCGCAGCTCGCCCGCGAGGGCGTCGAGGTCGCGGTCCCAGGACTCGGCGAGCCGCTCCTCCTCGGGGGTGAGCAAGCCGTCCCCGTGCGCGGCGGCCGCGGGTGTCACCGAGGCGGGTCCGGGGTCGGGTCCGTGCCCGGTGTCTGCCGGCGGGGGTGCGTCCCAGGGATCGGCGTCGTCCCACGGGTCCGGCTCCGGGGGGCCGTACGGGTCGGTGCCGTACGGGTCGGTGTCGTACGGCTCCTCGCAGTCGGGCGGCCAGAGGTACGCCTCGTCGGCGGCCGGAGCGGGTACGGGGGGAGCGGCGCCGGGAGGAGCGGCGCCGGGGGCGGGCCCGGTGCCGGCGCCGTCGAGGTGTGCGAGGACGCGGTCGGCGGCCTGCCGGCGGCGGGCGAACGACGCCGGGTCCAGGGGCAGCGGCCAGGACCGGTCCGGGGTGGCTTCGGAGGCGAGGGACGGGTTCTGCGCGTCCGGCTCCGGCTCGTCCGCCCAGGCCTCGATCTCGCCGTACCCGGCCGCGCAGTGCTCGTACAGCGCGTGCAGGAAGGAGGAGGGGCCGCGCGGCTTCTTCTGGGTGGGCCCCCACCAGTGGCCCGAGGCCAGCAGCAGGGTTCGGGGCCGGGTGAAGGTCACGTAGCCGAGGCGGAGCTCCTCGGTGGCCTGGTGGTCCTTCAGCCCGGTCTTGAAGTTCTTGAGGGCGGCCGCGCTCCAGGCGGTGACCTCGGGGAGGGTGGCGGCGTCGCCGCGCAGGGCGTGCGGCAGGACCTGCGGCTGCGCGGTCCAGGACTCGCGCGGCTGGGTGCTGGGGAAGGAGCCGGTGACGAGGCCGGGCACGGCGACCACGTCCCACTCCAGGCCCTTGGACTTGTGGGCGGTGAGGACCTTGACGGTGTTCTCCCCGCCGGGGAGGGAGTTGTCGAGGCCCTTCTCGTACTGGGCGGCGGTCCGCAGGAAGGAGAGGAACGCGAGCAGCGAGGCCTCGCCGTCGAGGGCGGCGAACCCGGCGGCGACGTCGAGGAAGTTCGACAGGGTCTCGCGGCGGCGGGCGGCCAGGGCGTGCGGCGACGCGGACAGCTCCACGTCCAGGCCGGTGGTGGCGAGGATGCGGTGGAGTACGTCCATCAGCGGGTCGGCGAGCGAGCGCCGCAGGTCGCGCAGCTCGGCGGCCATCCGCGCGAAGCGGACCCTGGCGTCGGCGGAGAACGGCAGCCCGTCGTCGGCGGAGCCCTCGTCGAGGAAGGTGTCCAGGGCGTCCGCGAGGGAGACGACCTCGGCCGGGTCGACGCCTTCGACGGCCGCCGCGAGACGTGCCTGCGGGTCGTCGTCCCCGCCGCGGTCGCGGGCGACCAGCAGCCGGGCGCGGCGGCCCAGCAGGGCGAGGTCGCGGGCGCCGATCCGCCAGCGCGGGCCGATGAGGAGGCGGACCAGGGAGGCGTTCGCCCCCGGGTCCTGGAGGACCTCGCACACGGCGACGAGGTCGGCGACCTCGGGCAGGTGCAGCAGCCCGGAGAGGCCGACGACCTCCACGGGCACGTCGCGGGCGACCAGTGCGCCCTGGATCGCGGCGAAGTCCACGGCGGAGCGGCACAGCACCGCGATCTCGCCGGGGGCCCTGCCGGTGCGGACCAGGTGCGCCAGCGAGTCCGCGAGCCAGTCCAGCTCGTCGGCGTGGGTGGGCAGCAGGGCGCAGCGGACGGAGCCGTCGCGCTCGGCGCCGGGGGCGGGGCGCAGGGCTTCCACTCCCTCGTGCATCGCGCGCAGCGGCCCGGCGAGGCCGTTGGCGAGGTCGAGCAGGCGGCCGCCGCTGCGGCGGTTCTCGCTGAGGGAGTGGCGGGTGGCGGGGGTGCCGTCGGCGTGGGGGAAGTGGCGGGGGAAGTCGTCCAGGTTGGCGACGGACGCGCCGCGCCAGCCGTAGATGGCCTGGCAGGGGTCGCCGACCGCGGTCACGGCGTGCCCGGTGCCGCCGCCGAAGAGCCCGGACAGCAGCAGCCGCTGGGCCACGGAGGTGTCCTGGTACTCGTCGAGGAGGACGATCCGGAACTCGTCGCGCAGCAGGGCTCCGACTTCGGGCCGGGTGGTGGCCAGCTGGGCGGAGAGGGCTATCTGGTCGCTGAAGTCGAGGAGGTCCCGGGAGCGCTTGGCGGCGCGGTAGCGGGTGGTCAGTTCGAGGAGTTCGAGGCGGGCGCGGGCGGCCTCGGGGATCTTGCGCAGGTCGTCGTTGGTGAGCCGGGTCTGCGCGAGGGTGTCGAGGAGCGCGGTGTCGTGGGCGCGCAGGGCGGCCGGGTCGACGAGGTGCTCGGACAGCTCCGCGTCGAGGGCGAGCAGGTCGCCGACCAGGTCGGGCAGGGAGCGGGTGAGGGCCGGGTACGGTCCGGGGGCCTCGCGCAGCACGCGGGCGGCGAGCTGGAAGCGGGTGGCGTCCGCGAGGAGCCGGGAGCTGGGCTCCAGGCCGATGCGCAGGCCGTGGTCGGTGAGGAGCTGCCCGGCGAAGGCGTGGTACGTGGAGATGCGGGGCTCGCCGACGGGCTCCTCGGAGGGCGCCGGGTCGGGGTCGGTGACGCCGGCGCGGATCAGCGCGGTGCGTACGCGCTCGGCGAGCTCGCCGGCGGCCTTGTTGGTGAACGTGAGGCCGAGGACCTGCTCGGGGGCGACCTGTCCGGTGCCGACCAGCCAGACCACGCGCGCGGCCATCACCGTGGTCTTCCCGGAGCCGGCTCCGGCCACGATGACCTGCGGGGCGGGCGGTGCGGTGATGCAGGCCGTCTGCTCCGGGGTGAACGGGATGCCGAGGAGCTCCTTGAGCTGCTCGGGGTCGGTGATGCGCGCGGACACAGGAAAGAGGCTAGCCGCCCCCGCCGACAGTCCCGGCCTCGCCGATCGCGTCACTCGACGATCTGGCGGCCCTCGGGGAGGGCGCTGCAGGAGTTGCGGAAGGAGCAGTGGGTGCAGTGTCGGCCGGTCGCCGGGGCGAAGCGCTCGTCGAGGACCCGGCCGGCGGCGGTCGCGAGCAGGTCGCCGACCCACTCGCCGGCCAGCGGCTCCTGGGCCTGCACCTTCGGCACGCTCTCGCCGCCGTCCTTCTTCGCCGCGCCCTGCCGGAGCTGGACCAGTTCGGCGCCGCCGGAGGGCGGGCGGACGCCGGCGAACGCCTCGTCGACGGCGCCTTCGCGGACGGCGAGCTGGTAGACGGCGAGTTGCGGGTGGCGGGCAACCTCGTCGCGGGTCGGCGCGGCCTTGCCGGTCTTGAAGTCGACGACGTACGCGCGGCCCTGCGGGTCGGTCTCGACGCGGTCCATGGACCCGCGGATGCGGACCTCGTACGCGCTGTCGTCCGTACCGGCTTCGAGGGTGACGTCGAACTCGTGCTCCGTGGCCACGGTGGTGCGGCCGGCCCGGTCGGAGACGTGCCAGCGCAGGAAGCGCTCGAGGGCGGCGCGGGCGTTCTCCTTCTCCTGGCGGGATTTCCAGGGCGCGTCGAAGGCGAGCGCGTCCCAGACCGAGTCGAGGCGCTCCATGAGCACGGCGAGGTCGGCGGGGGTACGGCCGGACGCCACCTCGTCGGCGAGGACGTGGACGACGTTGCCGAAGCCCTGGGCCGCGGTCGCGGGGGCGTCGGCCTTGACCTCGCGGCCCAGGAACCACTGGAGCGAGCAGGTGTTCGCGAGCTGGTCGAGGGCGGAGCCGGACAGGGCGACGGGGCGGTCGCGGTCGCGCAGCGGGACGCTGCTGCGGGTGGGCTCGTACAGGCCCCACCAGCGCTGCGGGTGGGCGGCGGGCACGAGGGGCTGGCCGTCCTCGTCGGTGAGCGCGGCGAGCCGGGCCAGGCGGCGGGCGGCGGCCTCGCGCAGGGCGGGTGAGGCGTCGGGGTCGACGGTGGTGGCGCGCAGTTCCGCGACGAGCGCGGCGACGGCGAGGGGGCGGCGGGGGCGGCCGGTGACGTCCTTGGGCTGCACGCCGAGTTCGGTGAGGAAGCGGGAGGGCTGGTCGCCGTCGTCGGCGGGTGCCTTGACGGCGGTGACGATCAGCCGGTCGCGGGCGCGGGTGGCGGCGACGTAGAAGAGCCGGCGCTCCTCGGCGAGGAGGGCGCCGGGGGTGAGGGGCTCGGCGAGCCCGTCGGGCCCGATGCGGTCGGCTTCGAGGAGGGAGCCGCGGCGGCGCAGGTCCGGCCAGAGTCCTTCCTGGACGCCGGCGACGACGACGAGGCTCCATTCGAGGCCTTTGCAGCGGTGCGCGGTCATCAGGCGGACGGCCTCGGGCGCCGTGGCGCGCTTGCCGAGGGTGTCGGCGGCGATGTCCTCGGCGTCGAGCTGTTCGAGGAAGTTGAGGGCTCCGCGGCCGCCGGTGCGCTCTTCGGCGCGGGCGGCGGTCTCGAAGAGCGCGCAGACGGCGTCGAGGTCGCGGTCGGCGTTGCGGCCGGCGGGGCCGCCGCGGCGGGCGGAGCGTTCGAGGCGGGCGGGCCAGCCGGTGCCGTCCCAGAGGGCCCACAGGGCCTCTTCGGCGGTGCCGCCGCCTTCGAGGAGCTCGCGGGTCTTGCGGAGCAGGGCGCCGAGGGTCTGGGCGCCGCGGGCGTAGGCGGGGTCGTGGGCGACGAGCCGCTCGGGCTCGGCGAGGGCGCGTGCGAGCAGGGCGTCGGACGGCGGCGGCACGCGGTTGCCTGCGGCGCGCTCCTCGTCCCGCAGGGCGCGGCCGAGCCGGCGCAGGTCGGCGGCGTCCATCCCGCCGAGCGGGGAGGTGAGCAGGGCGATGGCGGTCTCGGTCCCCAGCCAGGTGCCTCCGGCGGTGACCCCGTCTGCGGCGTCCGTCCCGTCCGTGCCGGTGCCCCCGGCTGCGGCGTCCGTCCCGTCCGTGCCGGTGCCCCCGGCCGCGGCGTCCGTCCCGTCCGTGCCGGTGCCCCCGGCCGTGGCTGCGTCCGTGCCGATGCCCCCGGCCGTGGCTGCGTCCGTGCCGGGCTCGTGCGCGGACCCCGGGTCCGCCACTGCGGTGACGCCCGCGCCGCCCTCGTGGGCGGCGGCGACGACCGCCCCGGAGCCAACCCCTGCGGGGGCGGCGGGATCAGCGACCGCCGCGCCGCCGGACGCCTGCCCCGGCCCGGCCGGGACCTGCTCCGGGTCAGAGCCCGCCGCTGCCGTGTCGGCGACGGCCGGGGAGCCGGCGGGCGTGGGCGCGTCGGAGCCCGGTCCCACGGGACCGGCCTCGGCGGGAGCGTGCGACACGGCCGCGGGCGAGACGGCGTCCGGCGCAGCCGGGCCCGGCTCGGCGGGTCGGCCCGTGGCGGGAGCCCCCTCCACGTCACCGCCCGGCGCCCACGTGTCAGCGGCAGCGGGCGTGGACGCATCGGAGCCCGGCACCGCGGGACCGGCCTCGGCGGGGGCCTGCGACGCCTTATCGGCCGACGCCGCGGCCGCGGCGTCGGGGACGGCCTCGGCGGGGGCGGAGGAAGGCAGGTCGGCCGCGGGGGCGCCGTGACCCGGGCGCCGCTCCGCAGGGGCATGCGCCGGATCGCCGGCCGGGGTCGCTGCCGCGGCCGGGACGGCGGAAGGCGGAACGGCGGCCTCGGGCTCGGCGGGGGTGGACCCGGTGGCGGGTTGGGAGCCGGTCGACGGGGTCGGGGGGAGGCCGGCGGCGGCCGTGGCGGTGGCGCGCAGGGCGGTGAGGAGGGGGGAGACGGCCGGTTCGTGGCGCAGGGGGACGTCCGCGCCGTCCGTGGTGACCGGGACCCCCGCGGAGATCAGGGCGCGGCGGACCGCGGGGAGCGTGCGCCCGCCCGCGCGGACCAGGACGGCCATGTCCTGCCACGGGACGCCCTCCTCCAGGTGCGCCCGGCGCAGCAGGTCCGCGATGTTGTCCAGTTCGGCGCCGGCCGTCGGGTACGTGTACGCCTCGACCCGGCCGCCGTCGCGGGTCGGGGCCAGGTCCCGGTGCGCCCGGATCGCCGCGGCCGGCAGGCGCGGGACCGGCATGCGGGTCGTCAGGAGCCGGGTCGCGGCGAGGACGGCGGCGCCCGAGCGGCGCGAGACGTTCAGGACGCGCACCTGCGCGCCCGGGAACGCCGCCGGGAAGTCGAGGATGCCGTTGACGTCGGCGCCGCGGAAGGCGTAGATCGACTGGTCGGGGTCGCCGAAGGCCACCGTGTCCCGGCAGCCCAGCGCCTTCAGCAGCCGCACCTGTGCGGCGTCCGTGTCCTGGTACTCGTCCACGAACACCGCGTCGTAGCGCGACCACAGCGCCGACGACGGGCGCTCGGCCAGCAGCACGGCCCGGTGCACCAGCTCCGCGTAGTCCAGCACCCCCGCCATGTCCAGCACGTCGAGGTACTCGGCCAGGAAGTCCGCCGCCGCCCCCCAGTCGGGGCGGCCGGTCCGCCGGGCGAACGCACCGAGCGCCTGCGGCGACAGGCCCAGCTCGCGGCTGCGGGCGAGCACCGCGCGCACCTCGTCCGCGAACCCGCGCGTGGTCAGGCACGCCCGCAGGTCGTCGGGCCAGCGGATGCCGCCCAGGTCGCGCTGGCCGTCGAGGAGCTCGCGGACCATCACGTCCTGCTCCGGGCCGGACAGCAGCCGCAGCGGTTCGACGAAGAGGTCGGCGTCCTGGTGCGCGCGGACCAGGGCGTAGCAGAAGGAGTGGAAGGTCGTGGCCTGCGGAGCGCGCGCCCCGCCCAGCCGCAGCGCCGTCCGGTCGCGCAGTTCCACGGCGGCCTTGCGGCTGAAGGTGAGGACGAGGATCCGCTCGGGGTCCATGCCCGCCTCGACGCGGGCCGCGACCGCCTCGACCAGCGTGGTCGTCTTGCCGGTGCCCGGTCCCGCCAGTACCAGCAGTGGTCCACCCGTGTGCTCAACCACCGCCCGCTGCGCCGCGTCCAGTACAGGGGGATCCACCTGCTCCGGCCCGGTACGCACCAGTCGGTACGCGTCACGGGTCCGCGTACGACGGCTGGAAGGGGAGGAGCTCACGTGGGTCGCCGGTCCTGGTGGTGGGTGTGCTGATCGTGCTGCTGCGGGCGCGCGGCCCGCTCGGGGACAGCGCGCGGGGAAAAGACGCTACGCCACAACGGCGGCCCCGCGCAGCGTTCCCCTCACGCCCCTCACGTCCCCCGTACGGGTGTACGAGCCCCCGTACGGCCCCCACATGGCCGAAGCTGTCAGATGTGAGGTTCCTCATCCACCGCAGGGGGCGCGTGCGTCTCTCCCGCACCGGTCCCGTCCCAGCGCGCCCGCTTCATGTCCAGCCGCGGCAGGTGCCCGTCGGCCGCGGCCGACGGGCCGGCCTGGCGCAGCGGGGTGCCCTCGTCGCGGTAGTGAGCGAGCGCCCGCAGCTCGCTCCCCGGCAGCAGCACGCCGTCGGACCGCACGACGCGCCACCACGGCACCGCGCCTCCGTACAGCGCCATGACCCGGCCGACCTGGCGGGGACCGCCCTCGCCGAGCCATTCGGCGACGTCGCCGTACGTCATCACCCGGCCGGGCGGAATCCGCTCGGCCACCTCCAGCACCCGCTCCGCGTAGGCGGGGAGCCCGGGCAGCGCCACCTCACTCATCCGGCCCATGCTGCCCTACCCCACCGACACCGCACCCTGCTGGCGGCCCGTGCCGCCCGTCCGTGCCACCATCTTCCGGGCGGTGACTGGTGATACGAGATCAAGATGCGACGGCGACGGCTACGGAGAAGGAGCTGGGTGTGAGCCCTCCTGACGTGCCGGGTAACGGCGGGACGAAGCCGGGCGGAGCAGTCGGCCCGGACCCGGAGCACGGCACGGACGGCACGCACGGCACGCACGGCGTGGACGCCCCCGGCGGCGCCACGGACGGCTCCGCGGCCGTCGAGGTCGACGAACCGCTCCTCGCCGCGCGCGTGCACCGCCCCTCCGACCTGGTACGCGTCCTCGTCGGCCTGCTCGGGATCGCCCTGCTCCTCGCCATCGCCGCCTTCGCCCACCAGACCACCGCGGGCCTGGAGCAGGACATCTCCGAGGGCACCGGCCAGGCGCCCGACCTGCTGGTCAGGCTCGCCGGCCTGGTGTCCAGCATCGCCGTGCTGCTGGTCCCGGTCGCCTTCGCCATCGAGCGGCTGATCAAGCGCGACGGGCTGCGCATCGCGGACGGCGTGCTCGCCGCGGTGCTCGCCCACGGCGTGACCCTCGCGACCGACCTGTGGGTCGCGCGCGGCGCGCCCGACACCATCCAGGACGCGCTGACCCGCCCGCAGGGCCTCGGGGAGGCGCTCACCGACCCCGTGCACGGCTACCTCGCGCCGGTCATCGCGTACATGACGGCCGTCGGGATGACCCGGCGGCCGCGCTGGCGTGTGGCCCTGTGGGTGGTGCTGCTGCTCGATGCGCTCGCGATGCTCGTGGGCGGCTACACGACCCCCTTCTCGATCATCCTGACCGTGCTGATCGGCTGGACCGTCGCGTACGCGACCCTGTACGCCGTCGGCTCCCCCAACGTCCGCCCCACCGGGCAGAACCTCCTCGCCGGCCTGCGCCGCGTCGGCTTCCAGCCGGTCTCCGCGATGCGCGCCGAGGACGACCCGGAGACCCCCGAGCACAACGACCGCGGCCGCCGGTACCTCGTCACCCTGGAGGACGGGCCGCCGCTCGACGTCACCGTCGTGGACCGCGAACAGCAGGCCCACGGCTTCTTCTACCGGGTCTGGCGCCGGCTGACCCTGCGCGGCATCACCACCCGCCGCAGCCTCCAGTCGCTGCGCCAGGCGCTGGAGCAGGAGGCGCTCCTCGCGTACGCGGCCATCGCCGCCGGGGCCAACGCCCCCAAGCTGATCGCCACGTCCGAGCTCGGCCCGGACGCCGTGATGCTCGTGTACGAGCACCTGGGCGGGCGCACCCTCGACGCGCTGCCGGACGAGGAGATCACCGACGAGCTGGTCCGCGGCGCGTGGCACCAGGTCAAGGCCCTGCAGTCGCGGCGCATCGCGCACCGGCGGCTGGCCGGGGACGCCCTGGTGGTGGATCGTTCCGGCAATGTCGTCCTCACCGACCTGCGCGGCGGCGAGATCGCGGCCGGCGACCTGGTGCTGCGGATGGACATCGCGCAGCTGCTGACCACGCTCGGGCTGCGGGTGGGAGCGGAGCGCTCGGTGGCCGCGGCGGTGGAGGTCCTGGGCGGCGATGCGATCGCCGACTGCCTGCCGCTGCTCCAGCCCATCGCGCTGAGCCGGTCCACCCGGGCCACGCTGCGCAGGCTGGCCCGGGAGCGTTCGCAGCGGGAGCGCGAAGCGGTCCTGGCGGCCTCTCACGCGGCCAAGGAGGCCCGGGAGGCCGAGTCCGCCGCCGGCGGCAGCCCGGCGAAGGCGTCCGCGAAGACCGCGGGCAAGACGGAGAAGGCCGAGAAGAAGGCGGAGAAGCGCGCCCTCGACGTGGCGCTGGACGAGGCCCGCGAGGAGGACCTGCTCAGCCAGATCCGCCGCCAGGTCCTGCTGATCAGGCCCCAGGCGCCGGTGGAGCCGGCCCGCCTGGAGCGGATCCGGCCGCGCACGCTCGTCAGTTTCATCGCCGGTGCGTTCGCCGCGTACTTCCTGCTCTCCCAGCTCACCCACATCGACTTCGCGAAGGTGATCGGCGAGGCGCAGTGGGGCTGGGTGGCGGCGGCGGTCGCGTTCTCGGCGCTGAGCTACTTCGCGGCGGCGATGAGCCTGCTCGGCTTCGTGCCGGAACGCGTCCCCTTCCTGCGCACGGTCGTGGCGCAGGTCGCCGGGTCGTTCGTGAAGCTGGTGGCCCCGGCGGCGGTCGGCGGCGTGGCCCTGAACACCCGCTTCCTGCAGCGGCAGGGGGTCCGGCCGGGGCTGGCAGTGGCCAGTGTGGGCGCCTCGCAGCTGTTCGGCCTGGGCAGCCACGTGCTGCTGCTGCTGGCCTTCGGCTACCTGACCGGGACGGAGAAGACGACGGAGATGACCCCGTCCCGCACGGTGATCGCCGGTCTGCTGACGGTCGCGGTGCTGGTGCTGGTGGTCACGGCGGTGCCGTTCCTGCGGAAGTTCGTCTCCTCGCGGGTACGGGCGCTGTTCGCCGGGGTGGTCCCGCGCATGCTGGACGTGCTCCAGCGGCCGCGGAAGCTGCTCGCCGGCATCGGCGGCATGCTGCTGCTGACGGCCTGCTTCGTGATGTGCCTGGACGCGTCGATCCGGGCCTTCGGCGGCGGGAACGACATCAGCTACGCGAGCATCGCGGTGGTCTTCCTCGCCGGCAACGCGCTCGGCTCGGCGGCTCCGACGCCCGGCGGTGTGGGGGCGGTCGAGACGACGCTGACGGCGGGCCTGGTGCTGGTCGGCCTGGACAAGGAGATCGCGCTGTCGGCCGTTCTGCTGTTCCGCCTGATGACCTTCTGGCTGCCGGTGCTGCCCGGCTGGCTGTCCTTCAACCACCTCACCCGCAAGGGCGCGCTCTGAGGCTGCTCTGAGTCCGCGCCGGGTCCGCGCTCCGTCGCGCTGAGTCCACCCGCCGGGAACGCTCCGGGAACGCCGCGGGCAGCCGGAGCTAGAACACGAGCAGGAGGGTGAGGAGCAGCGCGGCCGAGGCCGCCACCTCGACCGCGCCGACCACCGCGATCTTCAGGCCGCGCCCCGGCAGCAGGGCGGCCCGTGCCAGGTAGAGGGCGAAGGGGACGGCCAGCCAGGGGCTGAGGCAGGCCGCTCCCGCCAGGGCCGCCGCGTGGTAGCCGACGGAGGCCCGCCGGTAGGTGCGGGAGTTGCGCTCCCGGATCATCGTCTTCACGTACGGCACCGTGCCGGCGAAGTACAGCAGGCAGGCCAGTGCCGGGCACCAGGCCCCGGCCGGGGTCCCGCCGCCCAGCTGCCAGGTCACCAGCAGCATCCCGCAGGCGGGGACCACCGCCGCGAGTCCGTTGAGCAGGGTCCGTTCGGTATTGCGGCGGGCGTGGTACGTGTTCACGGCGACGAACGGCGCGGCGGCGAGCGCCGCGAGCAGCAGCCACGGATACGCGACGGCCAACAGCAGGCCGAGGGCCGCGAAGACCGCGCCGAAGGCCAGCCCCGGGCGGACGTGGCGGCCGGCTGTCCGCGGATTGCGGGAGATCCGGCGCAGCCGCAGCCACTGCTGGCCGTGGTGGACGGATGTGTAGCCCGCGAGCCAGCCACCGGACAGCGGCAGGCCCAGCGCGGGGTGCCGGCGAGGAAGGGCACGGCGAGCATCGCCCACGCGCCGTGCCGGTCCGGCAGCCAGGTGCTCTTCCTGCCCATGTGCGGGAGCCCTTTCCCAAATCGGAATTCCGGCACGGTATTTCAATTCCCCGGCCGCGAGTCGGCCTCTTCCAGATTGCCATCCACCGGGCCCGTGAAAGTCCGGCAGATGGTCACCCCACGACGGGACCTTTGTCATCGGATCGGCGAATTCCGGCGGCGTACGGTCGATGAGGGCTTCTTTTCTGCAGGATGCGTTGCAGGAGAACCAGGCACATCCTCGGGCCGCGGGTTCGCCTTCGTCTCCCACACGGGCGAGGTCCACCCGAGCGGGTTCCTGCCGGTGTCGGCGGGCAACGTGAAGAACCACCCGCTGACCTCGGTCTACCGGGGCTCGGCACTGTTCACGCAGCTGCGGGACCCCTCGCTGCTGCGGGGCGTGCGAGTTCAAGGCGGTGTGCGGGGGCTCGCGGTCCCGCGCGTACGGGGCCACCGGGGACGTGCTGGAGGCGGATCCGTACTGCGCGTACCGGCCGGGCAGCTTCCCGTACCAGGCCGAGGTGCGGGCGCTGACCGTAGGGGCCGGGCGGCCGGTAGGGGCCGAAAGGACGAAGACATAAGGGGAGAACCCCCCATATGTTCATTGAGGGAACTTATCTCTCCGGGAGAGCAGACACATGCGTTCAGTGATCGTCGTCGGCGGTGGCATCAGCGGACTCGCCGCGGCCTGGCAGCTGCGGGGCAAGGCGGACGTCACCCTCCTCGAGAGCGAGGCGCGGGTCGGCGGGAAGCTGCGCACCGGCACGATCGCGGGCATCGCCGTCGACGAGGGCGCGGAGTCCCTGATGGCCCTGCGCCCCGAGGCCGTGGACCTCGCCGCCGCCGTGGGCCTGGGCAACGCCCTCTGCGACCCGGCGGCGTCCCCCACCGCCATCTGGACCCGCGGCGCCGTGCGGGAGCTGCCGGCCGGGCACGTCATGGGCGTGCCCACCGACCCCGCGGCGCTGGCCGCGAGCGGACTGCTGTCCCCCGAGGGCGTGGCGCGGGTGGCCGCCGAGGAGTCCGTACCGGCGCCGCCGCTCGCGGGGGACCGCTCGGTCGGGCAGTACCTCTCCGAACGCTTCGGCCGCGAGGCCGTGGACCGGCTGATCGAACCGCTGCTGGGCGGCATCTACGCCGGACGGGCCGACCGGCTCTCCCTGCGGGCGGCGATGCCGCACATCGCGGCCCTGGCCGAAGAGGGCGGACCGCTGCTGCCGGCCCTGCGCCGGATGCGGCCGCCGGGCCCCCCGCGCCCGGCGCCGGCCGCCGTCCGGGGCGTCAACGGCGGTACCGGCCGCCTCCCGCAGGCCGTCGCAGCGAGCTGCGGCGCACGCATCCTCACCGGCACGGCGGCCCGCTCCCTCCAGCGCACGCCCGGCGGGCGGTGGCGCGTCGGCGCCATGACCGGCGACGGCCCGCTGACCATGGAGGCGGACGCGGTCGTCCTGGCCCTGCCCGCCTTCGCCGCCGCCGAACTGCTGCGGCCCCACTCCCCCCTGGCCGAGGAGGAGCTGTCCGCGATCCCGCACGCCTCCACCGCCGTGATCACCATGGCCTTCTCCCGGGAGCGGGCCCGCGTCCTGCCCACGGGCAACGGCTTCCTGGTCCCGCCGGTCGACGGGCACACCCTCAAGGCGGCGTCGTTCCTGTCCAACAAGTGGCGCTGGCCGGCCGACGCGGCGCCGGAGCTGTTCGTCCTGCGGGCCTCGCTCGGGCGCATCGGCGAGAACGGCCTGCACGCCCGGCCGGACCGGCAGCTGATCCGCACGGCCGTCACCGAGCTGCACCACGCGGTGGGACCGCTCGGCGAGCCGGTCGCGGCCCGCGTCACCCGCTGGGACCGCGGCCTGCCGCAGTACGGCGTGGGCCACCGGGAGCGCGTCGCCCGGATCGGCGAGGCCGTCGCGAAGCTGCCGGGACTGGCCGTCTGCGGGGCGGCGTACCAGGGGGTGGGCGTGGCCGCCTGCGTCGCCACCGGCCGCGCCGCCGCCACCCGCCTGCTGGCGGACACCGCCTGACCTGCGCCCGGCCGCCATCCGGTCGGGCGGCGGCCGACCGGGCGGCACCCGGTCGGACCACCCGCATGGGGCACCGGGCAGGCGGGCCACGGCGCGCCGCCCCAGGATGGAGTACATGACGACCTCCGCCGGGCTGCGCACCGCCGCCGTCACCGCCGCGTCCGCGGTCCTGCTCGGCCTGGCCGGATGCTCGGACGGCGACGGACAGACGACCGGAGCGCCGAAGCCGGAGTGGACCTCCTGTCCCGCGCCGTCCGCAGCGGAGGGCTCCGGCCCGCCCCCCGGACCGGAGTGGGAGTGCGCCGGACTCGACGTGCCCCTCGACTACGACAAGCCCGACGGGGACACCATCGAGCTGGCCCTCATCCGCGCGAAGGCCCTCGACAAGGACGAGCGCATCGGGTCCCTGATCTTCAACTTCGGCGGCCCCGGCGGATCGGGCGTCTCCGCCTTGCCCGGCGCGGCCAAGGACTACCAGGGGCTGCGGCAGCGCTACGACCTCGTCAGCTTCGACCCGCGCGGCGTCGGCCGCAGCGCCACCGTCCGCTGTGAGGGCGACCGGGAGCTGGACGCGTACTACCAGGGCGACGGCTCCCCCGAGGGGGCCGCGGAGGAGAAGACGTACATCGACGGCCTGCGGAAGTACGCCGACGCCTGCGAGAAGAACTCCGGCACGGTCCTGCCGCACGTCGGCACCCTCGACGCCGCCCGCGACCTGGACCGCATCCGCGCCGCCCTCGGCGACGAGAAGCTGTACTACTTCGGCATCTCCTACGGCACCGAGCTCGGCGGGGTCTACGCCCACCTCTTCCCGGACAAGGTGGGACGGGCCGTCTTCGACGCCGTCGTGGACCCGGCCAAGACCTCCGAGGAGAGCTCCCTCGGCCAGGCCAAGGGCTTCCAGCTGGCGCTGGGCAACTTCGCCCAGGACTGCGTCGACCGCGGCGACGCCTGCAAGCTGCCCGGCAGCACCGCCGGGGAGGTCGAGCAGGGCATCGTGGAGCTCCAGCGGCGGCTGCGCGCCAAGCCGATCCCCGGCGACGGGGTGCGCAAGCTCACCGAGACCGCCGCGACCAGCGGCATCGCCCAGGCCCTGTACTCGAAGGAGTTCTGGCCGCTGCTGGAGCAGGGCATCGACGAGGCCGACGGCGGGCAGGGACAGCTCCTCCTGGCCCTCTCCGACGCCATGAACGGCCGCAACCAGGACGGCACGTACAGCAACCTGGGCGCCGCCAACACCGCCATCAACTGCGCCGATTCGAAGGAGCGGTACACGCTCGCGCAGACCAAGGCCAGGCTCCCCCAGTTCCGCGCGGCCTCGCCCGTCTTCGGCGAGTTCCTCGCCTGGGGACTGATGAGCTGCACCGCCTGGCCGGTGCCCGGCGCCTGGGACACCCCCGACGTGAGCGCCCCGGGATCCGCCCCGATCCTCGTGATCGGCAACACCGGCGACCCGGCCACGCCGTACGAGGGCGCCCGGAAGATGGTGCAGGAGCTGGGGCCCGGGGTCGGCGTGGAGCTCACCTACGACGGCGAGGGGCACGGCGCCTACAACAGCGGCGACCGCTGTGTGCAGCAGGCCGTCGACGGCTACCTGCTCGACGGGAAGTCACCGCCCGCGCGGACCGTCTGCAGCGCGTGACCCGCCAGGGGGCGCGCACGCCGAAGGGCCCGTACCGGACGCACCGGCACGGGCCCTTCGGGGAGTGACTAGTAGACCGGCTTCTCGGGCTCGATCTGGTGGACCCAGCCGATCACGCCGCCGCCGACGTGCACCGCGTCCGCGAAGCCCGCGGACTTCAGCACCGCGAGGACCTCCGCGCTGCGGACACCCGTCTTGCAGTGCAGGACGATGCGCTTGTCCTGCGGCAGGTCCTGGAGGGCGGTGCCCATGAGGAACTCGCCCTTGGGGATCAGCTTCGCGCCGGGGATCGAGACGATCTCGTACTCGTTCTTCTCGCGGACGTCGATGATCTCGATGTTCTCGTCCGCGTCGATCCACTCCTTGAGCTGCTTGGGAGTGATCGTCGCGCCGAGGGCCGCCTCCTGGGCCTCCTCCGACACGACGCCGCAGAAGGCCTCGTAGTCGATGAGCTCGGTGACGGTCGGGTTCTCGCCGCAGACCGCGCAGTCGGGGTCCTTGCGGACCTTGACCTGCCGGTACTGCATCTCCAGGGCGTCGTAGATCATCAGGCGGCCGACGAGCGGCTCGCCGATGCCCACGAGGAGCTTGATGGCCTCGTTGACCTGGATGGAGCCGATCGACGCGCAGAGCACGCCCAGCACGCCGCCCTCGGCGCAGGAGGGGACCATGCCCGGCGGCGGGGGCTCGGGGTAGAGGCAGCGGTAGCAGGGGCCGTGCTCGGACCAGAAGACCGAGGCCTGGCCGTCGAAGCGGTAGATCGAGCCCCACACGTACGGCTTGTTCAGCAGCACGCAGGCGTCGTTGACGAGGTAGCGCGTGGCGAAGTTGTCCGTGCCGTCGACGATCAGGTCGTACTGGCTGAAGATCTCCATCACGTTCTCGGCTTCGAGCCGCTCTTCGTGAAGGACCACGTTGACGTACGGGTTGATGCCCAGCACGCTGTCGCGCGCCGACTCGGCCTTGGAACGGCCGATGTCCGCCTGGCTGTGGATGATCTGGCGCTGCAGGTTCGACTCGTCGACCTCGTCGAACTCGACGATGCCCAGCGTGCCCACACCGGCGGCGGCCAGGTACATGAGGGCGGGAGAGCCGAGGCCCCCGGCGCCCACGGCCAGCACCTTGGCGTTCTTCAGGCGCTTCTGGCCGTCCATCCCGACATCCGGGATGATCAGGTGACGGGAGTACCGACGGACCTCGTCAACGGTGAGCTCGGCAGCCGGCTCGACCAGGGGTGGCAGCGACACGGGGGACTCCGTAGATCGGATGAGTCTGAACGGGTGGTTCTCCCCGTAACACTGCCACGCCCCTCTTCATTCCGAGACACCCGGTCCGATCCGCGAGACGATTTCGTCCCAGTACCCGGGCATGGCGGCCCACGGGTCCACGCTGCCGTGCCGGTCCGAGCGGTCGGTGAACCAGATGGTCCCGGCTCCCTGCCAGCGTGCGATCCGTACGGCCTCCTCGAGGTGGGTGCGCGGCACGCCGTGCACGAAGTGGCAGAACTTCTCCGGCGGGTGCTCGGCCGTCCACTCGGCCACCTGGGACCAGCGGTAGTCGGCCCAGGACCCGGCGAACGTGACCAGCTGGTCGGCCAGTTCGGCGTAGCCCGGGTACGGGTGGGTGCCGTGCCCCAGGACGAGGCGGACCCCGCCCTCCGGCTCGCCCAGCGTGCGCAGGGTCTCGACGGCCCGGCGGACGGCGGGCAGCCCGTCACGGCCCGCCGGGGCCCCGGCCAGGTAGAACCCGTCGACGCGGTACCAGTCGCGGAACCGGTGCGCATCGGAGATCAACTCGCCGAAGGACCGCTTGCCGTCTCGCATGGCGAGATGGCCGATCACGGCGCCGCCGGCGTCGCGGAGCCGGGCCACGGCCTCGGTGCAGTGCGGGTCGGGCCGCTGTCCCGGACCGTCCGCGACGTTGAGCACCGCCCAGTGGAGCGGGGTCCCGGGGCGGCCGAGCTCGGCCCACTCGACGGGGGCGACGAGCGGGTGGGCGTACCCGGGGACGCCGAAGCCCAGTCGGCCCGCCTCGGTGGCGGCGAGCCGGGAGCCCTGCGTGGTCAGATGCGACACGCGGCCTCCATCCAGATGTCCGCCAGGGACTCTTCCAGGTTGATCCGCGGCCGCCAGCCGAGCCGGTCGCGGGCGGTCCGCACGTCGGCCTGCTGCCAGGCCCCGCAGCCGTCCGGGTACGGGAACTGCGGCTGCGCGGCGGCCAGCTGGTCGGAGCCGGACTCGGTGCGCTGGGCGCCGATGGCGGCGAGGCCGGTGGCGCGGGGTCCGTAGCCGGGGTGCTGCGGGGGGCCGTCGATCTCGTGCAGCGAGCCGCCGTATCCCGCGACCCTGGCCAGCACGGCGGCGGCGTCGCGCAGCCGGACGGCCCGGCCGGTGCCGATGTTGACCACGCCCTGCGCGGCGGACAGCGAGGCCGCGTGCACCGCCCGGGCCACGTCGCGGACGTCGACGAAGTCCCGCTGGATGCCGAGGCCGCCGAGCTTGAGCTCGCCGTCCCCCGACTGCATGGCCCGGCGCATGGCCTCGGCGAGCCGGCCGAGCGGGGACCCGGCGGGCGTGCCGGGGCCGACGGGCGAGAAGACCCGGAGCACGACGGCGTCGAGGCCCGAACCGAGCACCAGCTCGGTGGCTGCGAGCTTGCTGACGCCGTACGGCCCGCCCGGTCTCGGGACGGCGTCCTCGGCGGTGGACGACCCGGGCTGGCTGGGCCCGTACTCGGCGGCGCAGCCGAGCTGGACGAGCCGGGCACCGCAGCCGCTGCGCCGCAGGGACTCGCAGATGGTGGCGACCGCGACGGTGTTGTGGCGGGTCAGCTCCCGGGCGCCGCCGCGAGTGGTGCCTGCGCAGTTGATGATCACGCCGGGGTGCACGGCGTCCAGGAACCGGGTGAGGGCGCCGGGGCTCCCGGTGGCCAGGTCGAAGCGGACGTCGGCGTCGTCCCCGCGGCCGAGTGCGGTGAGCTGGACGGCGGGGTCGGCGAGGAGCCGGTCGGCGACGTAGCGGCCGAGGTATCCGTTGGCTCCGATCAGCAGCACCCTCATCGGGGGCCTCCTTCGTGCCGACGGGGCGTGGCGGTCGGTTGGGCGGTCATTTCTCGTTTCTCCTTATTCGGGTGGGGTGGGTCCGTGGCGTCGGCTCCACGGGCCCTGGTGGGGGTCAGGTCCGGGAGTGGGCGGAGGCGTGGGACAGGACGACGCAGGCGCGGACGAGCAGGGCGAGGGCGACGGCGGCGAGACCCGCACCGCCGAGTCCGGCCGCCCGGGCCACGGCTTCGGCGGCGCAGGCGGCGCCGAGGGCGGCGGCGGCCGGGAGGCCGTGGACGGCGAGCAGCCGGGCCAGGAACAGCAGGCTGCCGAGGCCGATGCCGGTGAGCGGGTCGCCGCCGACGAGCAGGACCAGCCCGGTGAGGGCGGCGGCGAAGAGGGCGTACACGCCGAGGAAGAGGGGCCGGGTACCGGCGGCGAAGTCGTCCAGGGCCCGGCTGGCGGCGAGCCGCCTGCGGGCGCCGGCGGCGAGGAGGGCGGCGCACCAGGTCGCGGGGGCGACGGCCAGGGCGACGGCGGTGCCGGTCGCGGGAGAGGCGTACCAGGCGTAGCCGAGCAGCAGGGCGGATGCGAGCGCGGAGGCCGGGGCGAAGGGGGCGCGGAGCGGGCCGCGGCGCAGGCAGAACCAGAGGGCGGCGAGGCCGGCTGCGGCGAGGCCGGCGGTCACGAGGTGGCCGCGGCCGGAGAGCTGTACGGCGGCCACGGCCAGGGCGCCGGGCAGCAGCGCGTACACGTGGGCGCGGGCGTACGGGGCAGCGGCGGGCGGGTGCGATAAGCCGGGCTGCTGCCGCGGCTGCTCGGTGTGGGGTACGCGGGCGTAGAGCTCCTCGGCGAGGGAGAAGACGTCGCGGTGCCGGAAGCGGGCGGCGGTGCGGTCGGTGACGCCGTGGGCTTCGAGGCCGGCGGCGATCTCGAGGGAGTCGACGGCCTGCTCGCACAGGGCCCGGTGGCGGTGCAGCAGGACCTTGACGGGATCGACCGTGGCGGCCCGCCGCCGCGCCGCGGTGTTGACCGGCCGGTTGACGCCGCTGTCAACGGCCCCACCCGCGTCTTCACCCCTCCGCGGCCCGTCCGCGCGCGGCTGGGCGGCCCCGGAGCCCGCTTGGTCCGCCTCCGCCCGGTACAGCCCGCCCGCGACCGGTGCCGGCGCCTGGCCGGGCGCCTCGACCGCGGACTCGAAGGCTGCCGGGAGCGGTGACTGCGCGTGCGCAGCGCCGAATGCCGGGGCCGTCGCGGCTTGTTCGACCACGGGCGCGGCCGGTGCCACGGCCTGCACTCGGGCCTCGGGCGACACCTCGAAGATCACCGGCTCCTGCTCCGACCACCGCGGCCCGTCGCCCGCTGCCGGGGCCTGGACCGCGGACTCGAAGGCCGCCGGCGGGCGGACGGCGTCGTGCTCGGCGGCAGCCGCGACCGCGGGGGCGCCCGGGACGGGCCACTCGAGCGGGGGGTCAACGGGCCGGGTCACAGCGCGGCCTCCGGCACGGAGGCCGGGGCGGGGCCCGGCGCCGGGGGCGGCCAGGCGCCCGGGACGCGTGCCTCCGGCGGTACTCCGAAGGGAACCGCCGCGGGCTGGCCCGGACTCCGGGCGATCAGCTCCAGGTACAGCCCCCGGAACGCCGCGACGTTCTGCTCCACCGTGAAGAGCTCCAGCGCCCGCGCCCGCCCCGCCGCGCCCAGCCGCTGCGCCCGCTCCGCGTCGCGCAGCAGCGCCACGCACGCGTCCGCGAGCGCCCGGGGGTTGCGCGGCGGGACCACCAGCCCCGTACCGCCGATGACCTCGCACACCGCGCCCACGTCCGTGGACACCGTGGCCCGCCCGCAGAACATCGCCTCGACCAGGCTGATCGGGAAGCCCTCCACGACCGACGAGAGGACCACCACCCGCCCCGAGGCGTACGCGTCCGCCGGCGTGGGCACCTCGGGGCCTCCGATCTCCTCGAAGGAGACCGGGTTGTCCCCGGCCGAGACGGCATCGACCGCCTCGTCGGGGAACAGCTGGGCGGCCAGCGCCCGGCAGTGCGCGAGGTACTCCGCGGACTCCGCCGTCCGGGCCGGCGCACCGAAGATCCGCAGCCGCGCCTCCGGCTCCTCCTTCCGGACGTCCGCGAAGGCGTGCAGCAGGCCGATCAGGTCCTTGGCGGGCTCTATCCGGCCGACCCACACCAGCGTCAGCGGGTCGCCCGCGTGCGGGTCCTCGCCCACGGTGGCGAATCGGTCCGCCTCCATGCCGGGGTACACCGTCCGCAACCGGGCCCGGTCGGCCCCGCACCGCTCCTGCCAGCGCCGCGCATGCGTATTGCCCGGGGTGATCAGGTCGGCCCGGCGGTAGATCTCGGCGGCGAGCCGGCCGTGGAAGGCGGCGAGCAGCGCCCGTACCGGCGCCGACGGAGGGTCGCCGGCCCGCGCGGCTCCCTGCAGGTAGTGCGAGCGCAGCCGGACGCCGTACTCGGTGACCAGCAGCGGCACCCCGAAGAAGCGTTTGGCCAGCAGTCCGGGCAGGGCGGCGACCCCGCCGGCCGCGGCGTGGCACAGGTCCACCGCGCCGAGGTCCTCGTACCAGTCGAGGGACAACGGCCGCAGTGCGCGCTCCAGTTCGTCGACGAAGGCGAGCAGGTCGGGGACCTGCGCGGGGTGCACGGTCCGGCTCGCGCCCGGCGCCCGGCAGGCGGACTCCAGGGTGCGCACGGCGGTCTCGGAGCGCAGGGCGGCGTACAGGCCGCCCCCCTCGCGGGCCAGTTCGGCGAGGCCGTACAGGCCCTCGGCGAAGGGCTCCGGCGCGCCGGTGCACACGCCGGTCACCAGGTCCTTGAACACGGCGGCGAACCGGCGCCGCTCCCGGCGCCGGTGGGTGCGCCCGTCGTCCGCCGGGGCCCACAGCGGGGCGGTCCGCACCCGGGTCACGTGGGGCGGCAGCGGGACCTGCCCGCGCTCTTCCTGCCCGGCGCTGCGGCTCAGCGCGTACAGCTCGAACTCGTGCTCCGCGAGACCGCGGACGAGCCGGTCGCACCAGAGTCCGGCCTCACCCGTCGCATACGGAAAACCGCCTTCCGTCAGCAGTCCGATCCGCACGAGTGCACCCCCGATCTCCCGTTTGGGGCGGCCGCCTTCGGTCCGGCGACCCGCCGCGGGAGAACTCAAGCGGATGTGCCGGTGGGGGGGGGGGGGGGGGGGGGGGGGGGGGGGGGGGGGGGGGGGGGGGGGGGGGGGGGGGGGGGGGGGGGGGGGGGGGGGGGGGGGGGGGGCGG
>NZ_JBVJWO010000010.1:83556-108906 GCF_055602345.1 Streptomyces sp. NPDC037401 | reverse complement strand
TCCCCCCCCCCCCCCCCCCCCCCCCCCCCCCCCCCCCCCCCCCCCCCCCCCCCCCCCCCCCCCCCCCCCCCCCCCCCCCCCCCCCCCCCCCACCGGAAGGGGTGAAGACTCGTAACTTTCGGGTACCGGCGGCGTTCCGCCGCGCTACGCGGGGATGCCGACCGGCTTGCCGCGGGCCGCACGCCGGTCCGCGGCCAGCTCCGGGTCGAGCGCCGGCACGGCGTCGAGCAGCTGTCGGGTGTAGGGGTGCTGCGGGTTCCCGTACACCTCGTCGACCGGGCCCTCTTCGACCACCCGTCCACCCTGCATGACCGCGACGCGGTCGCTGACCTGGCGGACCACCGCGAGGTCGTGGGCGATGAAGACGAGCGCGATGCCCAGTTCCCGCTGGAGCTCGGCGAGCAGCTCCGTGACCTGGGCCTGGGTGGTGACGTCGAGGGCCGAGACGGGTTCGTCGCAGACGATCAGGCGGGGGCGGGGGGCCAGCGCGCGGGCGATGCCGACGCGCTGGCGCTGCCCGCCGCTGAACTCGTGCGGGTAGCGGTCGTAGTGCTCCGGATCGAGTCCGACCCGCTCCAGGAGCCCGCGCACCCGGTCCCGTACGGCCCGCTCGTCGAGCTCCCCCGCCGCGCGCAGCGGGTCGGCGACGGACTCGCCGATGCTGCGGCGCGGGTTGAGGGAGGAGACCGGGTCCTGGAAGACCATCTGGACGCCGGCCGCGGGCGCGCCGTCCGCACCGCCCCCGCCGTCCGCGCCGTCGTACCGCACCAGGCCGCCCGAGGGCTCCAGCAGTCCGACCAGCATCCGGCCGAGGGTGCTCTTGCCGCTGCCCGACTCCCCCACGATGCCGAGCGTCTCGCCCGCCCGGACGGTCAGGCTGACCCCGTCCACGGCGTTCACCCGGTCCCGGCCGCGCCCGAACTGCCGGCGCAGCCCGAAGGCCTCCACCACCGGTTCGCCCCCGGCGCTCCGCCGCGGCGCCCGCGGGCCGTCCAGCCGGGGCACCGCGGCGAGCAGCGCACCGGTGTACGGCTCCCGGGGCGCGGCGAGCACCGCGCCCGCCGGCCCGTGCTCCACGGCCCGCCCGTCGCGCATCACGAGCAGCTCGTCCACGCTCTCGGCGGCCACGCCCACGTCGTGGGTGACCAGCAGCAGCCCGAGCCCGCGCTCCTCGCGCAGCCCGTACAGCAGGTCCAGGATCTGGGCCTGGACGGTGACGTCCAGCGCCGTGGTCGGCTCGTCGGCGATCAGCAGCCGGGGCTCGCAGGCCAGGGCCATGGCGATGAGCGCCCGCTGCCGCATGCCGCCGCTGAACTCGTGCGGCCGGGACCGGGCGCGGCGCACGGCGTCCGGGATGCCCACCCGGTCGAGCACCTCGACGGCCCGGGCGCGGGCGGCCCGGCGGGTGACGTCCGCGTGGATCCGGTACACCTCGGCGATCTGGTCGCCGACCGCGTAGTACGGGTCGAGGGCGCTGAGCGGGTCCTGGAAGACCATGGCGGCGGTGCCGCCGCGCAAGGCCCGCAGCTGCGCCGGGCCGGCCGTGTCCACGTCGAGGCCGCCGACGCGGACGGTCCCGCCGCGCCGGGCGCCGGTGCCGTGGTGCAGGCCGAGCAGGGCGGCGGCGACGGTGGACTTGCCGCTGCCGGACTCTCCGACGATGCCGAGGGCGCGGCCGGGGGCGAGGGTGAACGACAGCGCGTCCACGGCGCGGACGAACCTGCCGTCCTCGCCGACCGGGAAGTCCACGGTGAGGTCCTCGACCTCGATGAGCAGGTCGGTCACGTCAGGGCAACCCTTCGGTCCGCGAGGGCGTGGAGGAGGTCGGCGAGGGCGCCCGCGATGACGACCGCGGTGCCGATGACGAGGACGACCCCCACCACCACGGGCAGGTCGACGACGCGGACGCCGTCGATGAGGGCCTTGCCGAGTCCGGGGATCCCGAAGAGGGACTCGGTGAGGACGGCGCCGCCCATCATGGTGCCGAGGTCGACGGCGCTGAGCGCGATCACCGGCGGTACGGCGCCCCGCAGGGCGTGCCGGGTGACCACGGCCCGCTCGCCCACGCCGTAGGCGCGGAAGGTCCGGATGTGGTCCTCGGCCAGCGTCTCCAGGGTGGAACTGCGGGTGAGGCGCGCGTATTTGGCGCTCTCGAAGAAGCCGAGGGCGACCCAGGGCAGCAGCAGGTTCCAGGCCCACTGTTCGGGGTCCTCGCCGAAGGCCACGTAGGTGGGGAAGGGCAGCCACTGGAGGTGGGCGCAGACCACCATGAGCAGGAGCAGGCCCAGGATGAAGACGGGCGTGCCGGTCCCGGCCAGGGTGAAGACGGTCAGCGCACGCTCGGTGAGCCCGCCGCGGCGCAGTGCGGACAGCAGTCCGGTGCCGACGCCGACGACGAGCCAGATGACCAGGGCGCCGAGTGCCAGCGAGAAGGTCGCGGGCAGCCGCTGCAGGATCAGCTCGGTGACCTGCTGGTCGGTCTGGTACGAGAAGCCGAGGCAGGGCGCGTTGCAGTGCAGCACGCCGGTGCCCGCCGAGTAGTCGCGGCCCGCCACGAGTCCCTGGAGGAAGTGCAGGTACTGCGTGACCACGGAGTCGCCGAGGCCGAGCTGTTCGCGTACCTGCGCGATCTGCTGCGGGTTGCAGCGCTCCCCGCAGGCGAGCCGGGCGGGGTCGCCGGGTGCGAGGTAGAAGAGGCCGTAGACGAGGACGGACAGGGTGAGCAGCACCAGCAGCGCGCCGCCGGTCCGTTTGAGCACGTAGCGGGTCACGCGATGCGCTCCTTTCTGGTGCCGACCCGCAGCCGTCCGGCCTCGCGCGGGTCGAGCGCGGTGCGGACGGCGTCGCCGAGGACGGTGAAGGCGAGCACGGTGACGAAGAGCAGCCCGGCGGGCAGCAGGACGTACATGGGGTCGGCGCGGAACCACGTCTGCGCGGTGGACAGCATCTGCCCCCAGGACGGGGTCGGCGGCTTGACGCCGACCCCGAGGAACGACAGCGAGGCCTCGACCACGATGTTGACCGGCAGCAGGATCGCCGCGTACGTGATCACGGGCGCGGCGAGGGACGGGAGCAGCTCGCGCCGGGCGATGCGCAGCCTGCCGCTGCCGGCGAGCCGGGCCGCGTCGACGAAGTCGAGGCCGCGCAGGGCGAGGGCCTGGGCCCGCACGATCCGGGCGGTCGATCCCCAGCCGAGCAGGCCGATGATCAGGACCAGCAGCAGCGGGCGGGGGAAGTCGGCGGGGACCACGGCGGTGAGCGCGATGCCGAGGACCAGCATCGGCAGGGCGATCAGCACGTCGGTGAGCCAGCTGACGAGCGCATCCGTGAAGCGGCTGCCGAGCGCGGCGGCGAGGCCCGCGGCCACGCCGATGAGGATCTGCACGACGGTCGCGCCGAGGGCGACGAGCAGGGAGATCTGTGCGCCGTAGAGCAGCCGGGTGAACAGGTCGCGCCCGGTTCCCGGTTCGACGCCCAGCCAGTGGTCGCCGGAGATGCCCCCGAAGGAGCCGAGCGGCACTCCGCCGCGCGCCGAGTCCACGAGGTCGTCGTGGTAGGCGTTCGGGTCCTGGCCCGCGAGGTGGGCGAGCAGGGGCGCGGCGGCGGCGAGGAGGACGAGCAGGGCCAGGACGGCGCCCGCCGCGAGCGCCGAGGGGCGGCGGCGCAGCCGCTGCCGGACCTGGCGGGCGGCGCCCGCGGCGGGGGTGGTGATCCCGGCCGCGGGCGCCGCCTGTGCCTTGTGTGCGAGGGTCACTTGACGGAGACCTGGGAGATGTCGAGGACGCCGGTCCAGTCGCTGATCACGATGTTCTTGACGTCCTTGCCGACGAGCCGCTTGTAGACGGGGTGGAAGAGCGGGACGTCGAGGGCGAGCGCGCCGATCTTCTTGTCGAGGGCGCCCCAGCGCTTGCCGGCGGCCGCGAGGTCGGTCAGCTTGGCGATCTCGTCGATCTCGGCGTTGACGGCCTTGTCGTTGAGCTGCGCGTGGTTGTAGTTGGAGCCGTCGGCGACGATCTGCCGGCCGTCGAAGATCGGCGCGAGGAACGGGCCGCCGGACGGCCAGTCGGCGCCCCAGCGGGAGAGGAAGAAGCCGGGCGTGTTCTTGGCGTCCCAGCGGCGCTCGTTGAACGCGTTGTTCTCCAGGCCCTCGAGCTTGACGGTGATTCCGGCGGCGGCGAGGGCCTGCTGGACGGCGGTGGCGACCTCGGGGCTGGTCTGGCGGTTCTGTGCGGTGGAGTGCGTGAGCGTGACGGTGAGACCGTCCTTGAAGCCGGCTTCGGCGAGCAGCGCCTTGGCCTTGGCCGGGCTGCCGGTCCTGCCCGCCGGGAAGTGGTCGTACGGCGTGAAGCCGAAGGCCTCGCGCTCGGGCAGGAAGGTGGTCGCGGGCTCGGCGAGCGCGGAGCCGCCGGCGGCGTTGACGACGCTGGTGCGGTTGATCGCGTACGAGATCGCCTGGCGCACCTTCGGGTTGTCGAAGGGCTTCACCTTGGGGTTGAACGCGAGGTAGTTGACGTAGCCGAAGTGGCCGGTGCCGACGCGCGAGGCCAGTTCCTTGTTGTCCCCGATCTGGGCGAGCTCCGCCGGGCCGAGGTTGGTGTCGGTGGTGACGGCGGCCGCGTCGGCGCCCGAACTGGTCGACAGGCGCTGGTTGATGACGGCGGAGTCCAGGCCGGAGCGGACGTCGATCCTGTCCGGGTAGGCCTTGCGCTCCTCGTCGGTCTTCGGGTCCCAGTGCGGGTTGCGCTCCAGGACCAGCCGCTCGCCGTCGTTCTCGTTGGAGACGACCTTGTACGGGCCGGAGGAGACGGGGTGCTCCTCGTACTTGACGCCGGTGTCCTTGGCCTTGGGCACGGGGGCGAACTGGGTCTGGGTGGCGACGAAGGGGAACTCCCCCTCGGGCTTGCGGAGTTTGAAGACGATCGTCCTGGCGTCCGGGGTGACGATGGACGCGAGGCCCTTCTTGTCCTTGTATGGGCCCTGGTACGTGTCGCCGCCGACCAGCCAGTCGCGCAGGTACGGGGCGCCGCCGGACAGTTCGGCGGCGAAGGAGCGCTCGATGCCGTACTTGACGTCGGCGCTGGTGATCGGCGTGCCGTCCTCGTACTTCAGCCCGTCCTTGAGCGTGTACGTCCACTCGGTGGCGTCGGCGTTGGGGCGGCCGGTGTCGGTGGCGAGGTCCGGGACGACCTTGGTGCCCGCGGCGCCGTTCTCGCGGTTGCGGGTGGTCAGCGTGCGGAAGACGAGCGAGGGGACGTTGCCGCCGCCGGAGGTGTAGAGCCGGGCGGGATCGAAGTCGCTCTGCGCCTCGGAGTTGAGGACGGTCAGCGTGCCGCCCTTCTGCGGCTTGCCGGCGGCGGTTCCGGGCTTGCCGCTGCTGTTGTCCGCACCGTCCTGGGGCCCCGCGCACGCGGCGGCGCCCCCGGCCAGTACGAGGCTGACGGCGGCCGCGGCCACGCGGCGCGATATGAGGGACTGAGGACGCATGGGAATTGAACCTCTCGGCATGAAGGAATCCGGGGAAATGCACATCGGATGCCGCGCGAGGGGCCGCCACCGGCAATGCCGGGCGTCCGGAAAACGGAGATCACCGGGGACCTGGGAGATCCGGTGGATCCGTTGTGCCGGGAAACGCGAGGGCCGCACCTGCGGGCGTGGGATGCCCGGGCGCGGCAGAAGGCGGAACTCCGGAAAAGGGCCGACGCGCGCTCAGGCAGGCGTCAGCTACAGAAAATGTCGGCGACGCTGTGCGCGG
The DNA here is from genome assembly GCF_055602345.1 of Streptomyces sp. NPDC037401. Taxonomy (NCBI): domain Bacteria; kingdom Bacillati; phylum Actinomycetota; class Actinomycetes; order Kitasatosporales; family Streptomycetaceae; genus Streptomyces; species Streptomyces sp. NPDC037401. The sequence goes on along the minus strand of NZ_JBVJWO010000010.1, from coordinate 103,154 downwards.
TCACGCCGAGGAGCGCCAGCTCAATGGCGGCGCTCGCGGTGACGGCGTGGAGGTGCGACATGCCGAGAACAATTACCGATTACCGGACCCCTTGTCAACGCGGCAGCCCTGAGGTCGGCTCAAGGTCCGTCAATTGCCGGGATATACCCAGGGGTTGGGCTTGCACTTGATGCCGTTGATGTTCAGCGACTTCGTCTGCTGCTGCATGATGGGCGCGAGCGCGCCGGGCGTCTGGCAGTTGACGTGGCCGTGGTCCAGCCGGTGCCCGACCTCGTGGTTGATGAGCATCTGCCGGTACGCGAACATCTTGTCCGGGCCGAAGGTGTCCGAGCCCTGCGCCCAGCGGAACGCGTTGATCATGACCCGCTCGGTGGAGGCGGAGTCGCAGGACACGTTGCCGACGACGGTGTCGAGGTCGGACTTCGCGCACCAGACGCCGGTCGTGACGGGGCTCGCGAGCGTGATCACGAACTCCACCTCGCCGGAGGGCACCCGCTCGAAGGTCATCTCGCCGTCGTGGGCCCAGCTGCGCTTGTCGTTGAGGGTGCGCTGCACGGCCTCCGCGAACAGGGCGGCGTCCAGGCCGAGGCCCTTTTCCACGTCCACGCGGTAGCGCACGAGCCTGCCCTTGCCGGGGGCCTTGGCGACCCCGGGCACGGTGTCGAAGGTGCCGGGCCCCTTGAGCTTGGGGTCGATCGGGTACTGCGCGGACATCTTCTGGTCGTACGTCTTCTCCGGCGCGACCACGGGGACGGTCGTGCGCTCGGGCGCGGGCCGCTGCTCGGAGCGCGAGGCTGCGGCTCGGTCCTCGGCGCGCTGCCGCTCCTCGGCGGCGGCGAGCGCGCCGTTCTTCTCGTCCTCGCCCGTCACCTGACCGGCGACGACCACGGCGAGCACGGTGGTGACGACCGCGGCGGCCACCCCTGTGTACGTGCGGACCCCGAGGCGGCGGGCGGGCCGCTCCCCGGGGGCGGGGGCGGGGGCGGGGACCCGTACCCGGCGGTGCGATCCGGTGGCGGGGCCCTCCGGCGCGTCGTGCGGCGCGGGCCGGCGGGCCGCGGGAACCGCGCGCTCGGGCTCGGTGTCGAACAGCGACACGTCGTCGGCGAGGTCGGTGTCGGCGGCGCTTGGGGCGTCGGCCCACATCTGCGGGACGCCGAAGGCCGGGGTGTCGGTGCTGCGCGGCACTCCGCGCCAGTCGCCGTACACGCTGGGCTCGGGGTGGCCGCCGCGCACCTCGGGGGCGGCGACCCGGCCGCCGTACCCCTGGTGGGTGGCGGTGGGCTCGGAGGGCGCGAAGACGGAGGGCCCGGCGGCGCCGGAGAGCGCGGTGAAGGCGGGGAAGGCCCGGTGCGCCCCGGTCTCGGTGAACTCGGTGAACTCGGGGTACTGGGCGTGGGCGGAGTAGTCGGAGTGCTCCGGGTAGCCGGTGAACTCCGCCGCGGGGTACGCGTCGTACCCGGTGCGCCCCGCGTGGCCGGTGCGCTCGGCGTAGGCGTGCGGGGTGTCGTGCGCCGGGTGGGGGGCGTGCGCCGTGTGCTGCGCGTACTCCTGGTGTCCGGCCGGGGCGGGCGCCGGCTGCGCTGGCTCGGGAGCCGGGCCCTTGCGACTATGTCGTCCCACTGGGGCGCTCAGCTCCTGCCCGCGTCGCGGAGCAGGTCGCGGAAGGCGTCCGCAACGATCTCCGGGTACTCCATCATCGCCACGTGACCCGCCTCGGGCAGGGTCAGCAGCCGGGAGCCGCGGAAGGCCGCGGCGGCCTTCCGGGCCATGCGGTACGAGACCAGTCGGTCCCGGCCGCCGTAGACGAGCAGCGTCGGTGCGAGCACCCGCTCGGCCTGCCGCCACAGCCCGTGCTGGCCGGGCAGCGTGTAAGCGTCCACGATGCCCCGCGAGGAGCGGATCATGGCGTCCCAGAAGTACGGCAGCGCCAGCCGTCGCTCCATCTCCTCGACGGCGTGCGCGAAGGCCTCGGGCTCGATACGGGTGGGGTCGCCGTAACAGAGCGCCATCACCCCGCGGGTGCGCTGCTCCGCGGTCCAGCCGCGGGTGAGCCGGCCGAAGAGGCCGCCGACTCCGGGGAACGCGAGCAGGGCGGTCGGCACGGCGGTGGACTGCACCCGCAGCTCCGGGAGCGCGGGCGAGACGAGCGTCAGGGTGCGCACCAGGTCGGGGCGCGCGGCCGCGACGCGGGTGGTGACGGCGCCGCCCAGCGAGTTGCCGAAGAGGTGGACGGGCCCGCGGCCGCTCGCGTCGAGGTGGCGGATGACGGCCCGCGCGAGTCCGGTGACGGTGTAGTTGCCGTCGTCCGGCGGCGGGGAGTCGCCGAAGCCGGGCAGGTCGAGGGCCTCGCCGTCGACGTCGCCCTCGAGCTGCTGCATCAGCGAGGACCAGTTCTGCGAGGATCCGCCGAGCCCGTGGACGTACAGGGCGGGCGGCAGCCCGGTGACGGCCGGCGGCCGGGAGCGCACGGTGAGGGTCAGGCCGGGCAGCGAAACGCGCCTCAGCCGCTCTCCTTCGGCCACGCGCACGGCGGTCACCTGGGAAGTCACGGCAGCGGTGGCCCGGACGTCCGGCAGCTCGGTCGAAGACATGCGGCCAATGTTACGAGACGATCACGCGGGGACCCGTGTGTTCGCAGTCACAGGTACGCGTAGCGGCGTACTCGTTGCTCTCCTAGGCTCGTAGTGAGCGAAAGAAGGGGAGCCACATGACTGTCGACCCGACGGAGCCGGACACCTTCCAGGATCAGCTCCAGAAGGTGCTCGACGACGAGGCCCCTGAGGCGGACGCCGCGGAACAGCTCGCCGAGCTGCTCCAGAGCGAGGACGACCCGATTTCCGAGCGCGACCGGGACGGGTCCACCGAGGCGGACGCCGCCGAGCAGGCGCGCGTGGTCGTGCTGGACGACGAGGACGACTACCGCTGACCTGCCCCGTACCCGTGTCCGTAGACCGAGAAAACTCGGTCTCGACCCCCCAGATTCGGTTACCGAAAAGTACGATGGCGGGCGCGGCGCATAGCGCACTGTGTTCTTGAAGAAAGTGGGAGGCGGCGTGACAGCCATCGAGCAGACCGAGGCGGCGCGCCCGCGGGGCACGCGACTGCCGCGCCGAGCCCGACGCAACCAGCTCCTGGGCGCCGCCCAGGAGGTGTTCGTCGCGCAGGGTTACCACGCGGCCGCGATGGACGACATCGCGGAGCGTGCGGGAGTGAGCAAGCCGGTGCTGTACCAGCACTTCCCCGGCAAGCTCGACCTCTACCTGGCCCTGCTGGACCAGCACTGCGAGGCACTGCTCCTGGCGGTGCGCGGAGCCCTGGCCTCGACCTCCGACAACAAGCTCCGCGTGGCCGCGACCATGGACGCGTACTTCGCCTACGTCGAGGACGAGGGCGGCGCGTTCCGGCTGGTCTTCGAGTCCGACCTGACGAACGAACCCGCGGTGCGCGAGCGCGTCGACCGGGTCTCGATGCAGTGCGCCGAGGCGATCTCCGACGTCATCGCCGAGGACACCGGCCTGTCGAAGGACGAGTCGATGCTGCTGGCCGTGGGCCTGGGCGGCGTCTCCCAGGTCGTGGCCCGGTACTGGCTCTCCAGCGAGAGCCCGGTGGCCCGGGACAAGGCGGTCGGGCTGCTGACCTCCCTGGCATGGCGCGGCATCGCCGGCTTCCCGCTGCACGGCACGGAGGCCGGGCAGCACTGACCTGCAGCTCCGGGGCCGGTGCCGGTGTTCGCTCGCAGCGTTCGGCGGCGCCGCCGTGCCCGTCCCCTCTCCGGGCTAATGTGGTCCGCGTACGGCGCGGTACACCGCGCGACCTGGACCGTCGGAGGGACATAGCCGTGGAGGTCAAGATCGGCGTGCAGCACGCACCCCGTGAGATCGTGCTGGAGAGCGGGCTCAGCGCCGAAGAGCTCGAGAGCATCGTGTCGGATGCGCTGACCGGCAAGACTCAGCTGCTGTCGCTGACGGACGAAAAGGGCCGCAGGGTCCTGGTGCCGACCGACCGGCTGTCGTACGTGGACATCGGCGAGCCGGCCACGCGCAAGGTGGGCTTCGGCGCGTAGTCACGCACAAGTGGGAGAAACGGCCCGGCGGTTCGTCCGCCGGGCCGTTTCTGCTGCTCCGGTAGGTTTCCCCTGCGGCACATGGCACGACCGGAGCAAGCGGTGCCGGAAGAGGGTTGTGTTCCACGGGCATCGGGTAGGACCGCCTACGACCCGATTTGCCCTGACCGTGCGGGAGGGAACACACATGCTCGTGGAAGCACTCGGCTCGGCACTGCTCGGTCTCGCGCTGTCCTGGATCGCCGCGAGACGGCTCTCCGGCAGGCTGCCGTCCGCCCGCGTGGTGCTGGTCACGGGCGCGGCGGCCGGGGCCTTCGGCGGCTACCTCACTCACTACGTCCTGGGTCCGGGGCACTCCACGGTCGCGGGCTCGCTGCTGGGCGGCCTGCTGGTGGCGGCGGTGGTGGTGTCCCTGCTGCTGCGGCCCCCGGCCGCCCCGGCCCGCCGGCGCGGGCCCGTGTCGGTTCCGTCCGGCGGCTGACGGCCCGCCAGCATCCCGGACGCCACCGGCACTCGACGGCCACGGAAAGCGGCCCCGGCGGGAATCCACCGGGGCCGCTGCCTGCCGACGTGCTCGTGCGCCCGTCTGCCGGTGCGCCGGGCCGTGCCGTCTGCCCGTGCCGTCAGGCGGCGAGGCCGAGGGCGGCCATCCGCTTGGTGTGCGCCTTGGTGATGCGCGTGAACATCTCGCCGACGGCAGCCAGGTCGAAGCCGGCGGCCATCCCGTCGACGCCGCCGACGAGCATGGTGGACAGCGCGTCGCGCTCGGCGACCACGCGCTGCGCCTGCGACAGCGCCTCGCCCATCAGCCGGCGGGCCCACAGCGCGAGCCGGCCGCCGACGCGCGGGTCGGCCTCGATCGCGGCGCGGACCTTCTCGACGGCGAAGTTGCCGTGGCCGGTGTCGTCGAGCACGCCCAGCACCAGTGCGCGGGTGTCGGCGTCGAGGTGCGTGGCCACCTCGCGGTAGAAGTCACTGGCGATCGAGTCGCCGACGTACGCCTTCACGAGGCCTTCCAGCCAGTCCGAGGGCGCGGTCTGGCGGTGGAAGTCGTCGACGCCCTTGGCAAAGGGCTCCATGGCGGCGGTCGGCTCGGCCTCGATGGCAGCGAGCCGGTCGCGCAGCCGCTCGAAATGGTGGAATTCGGCGGAAGCCATCTTCGCGAGCTCCGCCTTGTCCGCGAGGCTGGGCGCGAGCTTCGCGTCCTCGGCCAGCCGCTCGAAGGCCGCCAGCTCGCCGTACGCGAGAGCGCCGAGCAGATCCACCACGGCTGCGCGGTACTGCGGGGTGGCGGAGGCCGTCGCCCAGTCCTGGGCGGCGATCCCGGTCGGCGCACCGGCGTCGGCGGGGGCCGTCACCGCCTTCGCGTGCTTCTCGGTGCCACCGGAGTTCTCAGGGTGCGCAGGGCTCTGAGGTTCCTCGGGGCCTTTGGGGTTTTCGGGGTCTTCAACGCTCGCCATGCCGGGAACAATAGCCCGCCCGGGCGCCACGGGAAGTGGCTGGTCAGTCACGCGAAACCGGACTCCCCGGTGAATTCACCCAACACAGCTGCGCGATTCCGGGGTACAGTGGTAATGCGCCTGCCGAATACTCGGCGGGCCATCCGAATGAGGATGCCCGGTCGGTGGCCCGATCGGCTCCAACCGACCGCCCTCGGTGTGGTGCGTACGTTCTTGCGTGCCGCCTCCCACGAGGGGCCCCCTCAGCGGCAAGAGCGCTTGAGCGAAGGCAGTGGTCCCGCGCAGCTTCGTACGAGCAGTACGGCAAAGCCAGGCACGGTAAGACCCCCCTCGCCGCCTCGGGCCGCGTCTCACAGAAGAGGCAGCACCCTGACTACGTTCCGAGAGCTCGGGATCTTTCCCGAGACCGCCGAGGCCCTCGAAGCCGTCGGCATCGTGTCCCCCTTCCCCATCCAGGAGATGACCCTCCCCGTCGCCCTCTCCGGCACGGACGTCATCGGCCAGGCCAAGACCGGCACCGGCAAGACCCTCGGCTTCGGCCTTCCGCTGCTGGAGCGCGTCGTCGTCCCCGCGGACGTCGAGGCCGGCCGGGCAACGCCCGAGCAGCTCACCGACTTCCCGCAGGCGCTCATCGTCGTCCCGACGCGCGAGCTGTGCACCCAGGTGACCAACGACCTGCTGACCGCGGGCAAGGTCCGCAACGTCCGCGTCCTGGCCATATACGGCGGCCGCGCCTACGAGCCCCAGGTCGAGGCCCTCAAGAAGGGCGTCGACGTGATCGTCGGCACGCCCGGCCGCCTGCTGGACCTCGCGGGCCAGAAGAAGCTCAACCTGTCGCACGTCAAGGCGCTCGTCCTGGACGAGGCCGACGAGATGCTCGACCTGGGCTTCCTGCCCGACGTCGAGAAGATCATCAACCTGCTTCCCCCGAAGCGCCAGACGATGCTGTTCTCGGCGACCATGCCGGGTGCGGTCATCGGCCTTGCCCGCCGCTACATGTCGCAGCCCACGCACATCCGCGCCACCTCGCCGGACGACGAGGGCGCGACGGTCGCGAACATCACGCAGCACGTGTTCCGCGCGCACAACATGGACAAGCCGGAGCTGGTTTCCCGCATCCTGCAGGCCGAGGGCCGCGGGCTGGCGATGATCTTCTGCCGCACCAAGCGCACCGCCGCGGACATCGCGGAGCAGCTGGAGCGGCGCGGCTTCGCGTCGGGCGCCGTCCACGGCGACCTCGGGCAGGGCGCGCGCGAGCAGGCGCTGCGCGCGTTCCGCAACGGCAAGGTCGACGTGCTGGTCTGCACCGACGTCGCCGCGCGCGGCATCGACGTCGAGGGCGTCACGCACGTCATCAACTACCAGACGCCGGAAGACGAGAAGACCTTCCTGCACCGCGTCGGCCGCACCGGCCGCGCGGGCAACAAGGGCACTGCCGTCACTCTGGTCGACTGGGACGACATCCCGCGCTGGCAGCTGATCAACAAGGCGCTGGAGCTCGACTTCCACGAGCCCGAGGAGACGTACTCCACGTCCCCGCACCTGTTCGAGCTGCTGAACATCCCCGCGGGCACCAAGGGCGTCCTGCCCCGGGCCGAGCGCACCCGCGCCGGCCTGAAGGCCGAGGAGCTCGAGGACCTGGGCGAGCCGGGCGGCCGCGGTGGCCGCGGCCGCAAGCCCGCCGCCGCGGTGGTCGAGGAGGAGCGCCCCGCGCGCACCCGCACGCCGCGTCAGCGCCGCCGTACCCGCGGTGGTGCGGAGGTCGCGGGCGAGGCCGTCGCGACGGAGGCCGTGGCCGCGGCCGCGGTCGTGGAGACCCCGGCTCCGGCCGAGGACGCCGCTGCCGAGCCGCGCAAGCCGCGCCGCCGCCGCACCCGGTCCGTCTCGGCTCCGGCCGCGGTGACGCCGGTAGCGGAGGCCCCGGTCGCCGAGGTCCCTGCGCCCGCGCAGGAGCCGGCCGCCCCGCGCCGTCGTACGCGTACCCGCAAGGCCGCCGAGGCCGTGGTGGAGGCCGCTCCGGCGGTCGAGGCCGCCCCTGCGGAGGCTCCGGTGAAGCCGCGCCGCACCCGCAAGGCCACGCAGGCTCCGGTCGAGGCTGCGGCGGCTCCGGCCGCCGAGGACGCCCCGGCCGCCCCGCGCCGCCGTACCCGCACCCGCAAGGCCGTCGAGGCCCCGGAGGCGTGAGCACCAGCCCGGTGGCCCGGTTCCCCCCTTCCGTGGGGGGAGCCGGGCCACCGGCGTGTTACGGGCCGGTAGGTTGTGCGGCATGAGCAAGCCGCCCCGCCTGACCCTGCCGCCGCGTGCCCGCGCCTACCGCCTCGGTACCGCGCGCGGCGAGTTCGCCGTCCACGAGGCCGGCGAGGCGGTGCACGGCACCGCCCTGCTGGTTCCGGGCTTCACCGGCAGCAAGGAGGACTTCATCGGCCTCCTGGAGCCGCTGGCCGGGGCCGGGTACCGCGTGGTGGCCGTGGACGGCCGCGGCCAGCACGAGAGCGAGGGACCGCGGGAGGAGTCCGCGTACGGGCGGGAGGAGCTCGCCCGGGACGTCCTGGCGCAGGCGGCCGCGCTGGGCGGCGGGCCGGTGCACCTGGTGGGGCATTCGCTGGGCGGTCTGATCGCCCGCGCCGCGGTGATCCGCGACCCGGCGGCGTTCGCCGGCCTCACGCTGATGAGCAGCGGTCCCGCCGCGATCGACGAGGCCCAGCAGGAGCGGACCAAGCTGCTGGTCGCCGCGCTGGAGGCGATGGGCGACGACATGCCGGCGATCTGGCAGGCGATGCGCGACATGGATCCCGATGACGGCGAAGCCGGCGGTGCCACGCCGGACGGCCCGGAGCTGGCGGCCTTCCTGCGGGACCGCTGGCTCGCCACCGTCCCGGAGCAGCTGATCGCGACGGGCCGGATCCTGATCTCCGAGCCGGACCGGGTCGCGGAACTGGCCGCCGTGGACCTCCCCAAGCTGGTCCTGTCCGGCGCCGTGGACTACGCCTGGCCGGTCCCGCAGCTGGACGACATGGCCCGCCGCCTGGGCGCCGCCCGGGTGGTCGTACCGGACACGGAGCACTCCCCCAACGCCGAGGCGCCGGAGGCGACGGCGAAGGCGCTGGCGTCGTTCTGGGGCTCCGCCGCCGCGAGCCGGACGGCCGGCTAGGGGTGTCTTGTGGATCCGCCCGATCAGCCGTGAGCCCGGCCTGATCCACAAGACACCCCCTGACCACCGGCCGGCCGGGTCAGTACTGGGCCTGGAGGTGGGTCCAGAAGCCGTCGCGCAGGGCGCGGCGGAGGTCGGCCTGGCCGCGCAGGGAGTAGTGGAGCATGGCCTCGGCCTCGACGAGCAGTTCCTGGTCGACGTTGCCGGGCAGGTACGGCCGGCCGGGGAGGAGCTCCGCCAGGGCCTCGCGGCCGCGCAGGGCGAGCCAGGTGGCGGCGATCCGGGCGCCGGTGAAGCGGACCTCGTCGCGGCCGGGGCGCGGCACGCCGTCGTTCTCCGGTTCGTACGGCACAGCGACCGCCTTGCGCGTCACGTACGGCTTGCAGAACTCCAGGTCGAAGACGCGCTGGCTGTCGACCTCCCAGAGCAGGGGATCGGCTTGATTGCGGCCGTCCACCGCCTCGATGCCCCAGAGGTGGACCCGGGCGCCGTAGCCCTGGGCGGCCTCGACGGCCGAGACCAGGTCCTCGTCGCCGCCGACGAGCGCGGCGTCGCTGATGGCCCGGTGCCGGGCGAGTGACTCCAGGTCGGTCCGGATGAGGGAGTCGACGCCCTTCTGCTGGTTGCTGGCGTTGAGGTTGCCGAGCCGTACCTTCACGTCCGGCAGCTCGGCGATCGACTGCTGCTCGGCGGTGTGGATGCGGCGGCGGGCGCCGTCGTACCAGTAGACGCGCAGCAGCCGGCTGTCCGCGAAGATCGTACGGGCCTTGTCGATGAACGCCTCGATCAGGCCCTCCGCGTCGAGGTCGAAGGTGCGCCGGTCCTCCGTCCCGGCGACGAGACGGCCGGCGGCCGCGTAGACGTACCCCGCGTCCACGAAGATCGCGTGGGTCGACGGGGTCTTGGCGACCTCCATGAGCATGCGCTGCAGCAGTTCGTTGGTCCGGTCGATGCGCGCGCCGAGGTGTTCTTCCATAACATTCTCATTGTGGCCGAGGTCACACGGGTCGTCGCACCGCCGCGATCCCCGCCCTGTCCGCCGACAATCTTTAGCTAATGAAAAAATTTCCTTAGCGTAGGGAATGTTTGCCCCCTACACTTCGTTGAGAGCTATGCAAGGAGCGACACCGACGAAGGGAGAAGCCGATGCGCTTCGAGATCTTGCGCCTGGACGACGTCGACGGGACCGCCGTGGACAGCACCGTCGTGGACGCCGCCTCCGTCAACCGGATCGTCCAGCAGGCCGCATCGATCGGCCAGCGGATCCTCATCCGGCCGGCCGCGACCGCCGCCCGCTGAGGGCATCAGACGTGAAACGCCCCCGCACCACACGGTGCGGGGGCGTTTTCGTCTGCGGACGGGCAGACGGGCGTCCGGGCCGGCCGGCGTACGGGACTACCGGGCGGGCATCACGCGCCGCGGACCACCTGCAGCACGCCGTTGATGATCTGCTGCACGGCGATGGCGGACAGCATCATGCCCGCGAGGCGGGTCACCAGCACGACACCGCCGTCCTTGATGACCCGGATGATCACCAGCGAGTAGCGCATCACGAGCCACAGCACCACGTGCATGGCGACGATCGCCGCCCACACCGACACCTGGCCCGAGACGCCGTCGGCCTTCTGCACCGCGAGGATCACGGACACGATGGCACCGGGACCGGCCAGCAGGGGCATGCCCAGCGGGACCAGGGCGACGTTGACGTCCTTGGTCTGCTTCGGCTCGTCGGTCTTGCCGGTGAGCAGGTCGAGCGCGATCAGGAGCAGCAGCAGACCGCCCGCGATCATCAGCGCCGGCACGGACACGTGCAGGTAGTCGAGGATCTGCTGACCGCAGAGCCCGAAGACGGCGATCACGCCGAAGGCCACGCAGACGGCCTGCCAGGCCATCCGGCGCTGCACCTTGGCCGGGCGGCCGGAGGTCAGCGCGAGGAAGATCGGGGTGATCCCCGGGGGGTCCATAATCACAAAAAGGGTGAGAAAGAGGGATCCGAAAACGGCAACGTCGAACACAGTGATGGCCTTGCAGGAAGAGTCGTACGAAGAAGGTGGGCGCGGGTGTGGCGCCTGGCGGGGAAGCCGCTGTCGAACGCGTCGAGAAGGGCCCGTCAGGCGCCGGTACGTCCGCCCGCGCCCGGCACCGGGAAGGCCCCGGTCGCACGGCGCGTGATCTCGCCGTAGATCTCGGGGTCGGTCGTGCACTCCCCGAGTCGGCAGGTCTTGCGGCTGCCGTGGTAGTCGCTGGACCCGGTGGTCAGCAGCCCGAGATCGGCCGCGAGCGAGCGCAGCCGCGAGCGGGTGTCCGCGTCGTGGTCCATGTGGTCGACCTCGATCCCGTCGAGGCCGGCCGCCGCGAGCTCGGCTATCGCGCTCTCCGGCACGACCTCGCCGCGCTTGACCGCGCCGGGGTGTGCGAAGACGGCTACCCCGCCGGCCGCCTTGATCAGGCGCAGCGCCTCGAAGGGGTCGAGCTCGTGCTTCTCGGCGTGGGCCCGGCCGCCGTCGGCGAGCCAGTCCGGGGTGAAGGCGTCGGAGACGCTGCCGACGACACCCAGCTCGACCAGCGCGGTCGCGATGTGCGGGCGGCCGACGGAGCCGTCGCCGGCGATCCGGGCCACCTGCTCCCAGGTGACCGGCACGCCGAGCGCCCGGAGCTTGCCGACCATCGCCTGCGCACGCGGGGTGCGGTCGTCGCGCACGAGCTCGCGCTCGCGGGCGAACTCCGGCTCGGCCGGGTCGAAGAGGTACGCGAGCATGTGCAGCCCGACGCCGTCGAGGCGGCAGGAGAGCTCGGCGCCGGTGACCAGGGTCAGGCCCTGCGGCAGGGCCGCGACGGCCTCGGCGTGTCCCGCCACGGTGTCGTGGTCGGTCAGCGCGACCACGTCCAGCCCGGCGGCTGCCGCATTGCGGACCAGCTCGGCGGGGGTGTCCGTACCGTCGGATGCCGTGGAGTGGGCGTGCAGGTCGATGCGCACGGCACGGCTCCAGGGGCAGGACGGAAGGGGGACACCTCAGGATACCCGCGCCCTCCGCCTGCCCGTGCCGTCGCAGGGCCGGGGCGCCGTCCGGGGGTCGGGGCCCGGGGACCGCGGCACGGCAGGTGGCACGGTCGGCGCACGGCAAGCGGCGCGGCAGGCGCACGGCAGGTGGCACGGCGGTCGGCACGGCAAGCGGCGCGGCAGACGCACGGCAGGCGGTGCGGCGGACGCGGGGTGGGTCAGCGGGCTTCGAGGATGCGGGGGCTCAACGCCCCGCACGGCAGCAGTTCGACCTCGGCCCCCGCGTCCCGCAGATCGGTCAGCACCAGCTCGTCGTACATCAGCAGCCCGGACTGCTCCGGCCACACGATCGCCCACAGCCACAGCCCCCGGGCCTCGCCCGCGAAGACCGCCCGGTCGTCCGGCGTGCTCGTGACGTGCCACAGCGGGGTGGGGCGGCCGGCCGCGACGACCTTGGCGTGGGGCGGGGCGGAGACGTTGATGAGCCCGCCCGGGTCCAGGCCGTCGATGCCGGCGTACCGCGCGCCGAGGCCCACGCCGAGCTCCTCCGCGACGAGCACCAGCTCCCCCAGGCCGCCGAGCGGTCCGGGGCCCGAGCAGGCTACGGCGGTGGCACGGCCGCCGCTGCGGTCGTCCCCGGCGCAGGCGACTCCGGTGAACAGCCATCCGACGGGCAGCGGCCACGGCATCCAGACGGGCACCTTCGCGCGGTTCACCACGACCGCGAGGCCTTCGACGCTGGGTGGGATGACCGGTTGCAGGGGCTGGACCGCGCCGTGGACCGCGCAGTGCCAGGAGTCGGCGAAAAGACCGGGCGCCCTGACCCGGCCACCGCACTTAGGGCAACTCGGTTCACCCCTCATAGGCTCCCACGCTCCTCCCCGGCCGCCGCCGCGTCAAGGGACGATCACCCGTCCGGATGCGATGCGTACCCCTCGTGGCCGCGCTCAGTCGGGGATCCGGGGGTCAGTCCAGGGACACGGAGGTGCGCAGCGGGTCGCGCAGGTCCGTGCCGCGCGCCAGCCAGCGTTCCTGAAGGGCGGCCGCCCCGTGCACCCGCTTCCACGCGGCCTCGTTCGGCGTCATGGGCAGCAGCGGCAGGAAACGCACCGGCTCCAGCGGCTCGTCGAGCTCCAGGTCCTCGACCAGTCCGCCGGGCTCGGCGACCAGTACGGAGCTGAACGGCGCACCCGGCCACAGCGGTTCGCCCAGGTCCAGCGAGGCGCCGGGGGCCACCACGAGGCCCTCGACCTGCGGTGAGGCGGCGAGGACCGCGAGCGGGCGCAGCACCTTGTCGGTGTCGGCGGCCCCGCCCCGTACCGACAGGACCAGTTCGGCCCGCGGCCCGCGCAGCGGGTCGGCGACCACGGCCGTCGGGTCGGCCATCGGCTGGCCGGACATTCCGAGGGTGGCGTACCGCACCACCTCGCCGTCGGTGAACCGCAGGACTTCGATGCGGTCGGTGCCGAGGAAGGTGACCGCGGCGCGCGCGTCGGGTTCGCCCAGCGCGGTGCGCAGCCGGGCCTCGACCAGTGCAAGAACTTCTGCCATGTCGTGAGCATAGAACTGCTATCGCCCGGGTAAAGGACCGGTCTTGACCATCTGTCGGCTGATAGTGTTGACCGCTGGTCGGGGCAGCGCGCAGAAGCGCCGTTTCAGTGCCCCGACGCGAGGACATCCCCCACGGGGGACCGGCCGGAGGAGGTGGGGCTGCGGTGGACCGAAGTCGATCGTGCAGTACCAATCGCTCTTCCGCGGGGTCCCGCCTTCCGGTCTGATCCGGTCCGATCCGGTCCGGCCCGGTTGACCTGGCCGCCTTGGGGGCCCGGTCGGCATTCCCTGCGACGGCATCCCGCACGACGAAGAGCGACGGCAGAACTTCTCCTCCCGCCAGTTCGTCCCGTCTTCCTCCCGTCCGCGCCGCAGCGGCCCGAGGATCTCCCGTCCGCGTGGCCGCACGCCGCGCGTAGGAGCCTGCCATGTCGATGATCCGTGACCTGCGCGCGGTGGTGCGTCCGTCGCTGCGCAAGACCAGCCCCTCCCACAGTGCGTACGACACCACCCGCGACCCCTCGGCCAGCAGCGCGGTCGTCGACTGCGCCGTCTACCGCGGCGGACGGCGGCTCCAGGGCGCCTGCCTGTCCCCGCGCGAGGCGATGCGCCGGGTGCGGGAGGACGGCGGCTTCGCCTGGATCGGCCTGCACGAGCCCACCGAGGCCGAATTCGAGGGCATCGCCGCGGAGTTCGGGCTGCACCCGCTGGCCGTCGAGGACGCGGTCCACGCCCACCAGCGGCCGAAGCTGGAGCGGTACGACGACACCCTCTTCACGGTCTTCAAGACCATCCACTACGTCGAGCACGCCGAACTGACCGCCACCAGCGAGGTGGTGGAGACCGGCGAGGTGATGTGCTTCACCGGCCGGGACTTCGTCATCACCGTGCGGCACGGCGGACAGGGCTCCCTCAAAGGGCTGCGGCACCGCCTCCAGGACGACCCGGAGCTGCTCGCCAAAGGCCCGTCCGCGGTGCTGCACTCGATCGCCGACCACGTCGTCGACGGGTACATCGCGGTCGCCTCGGCCGTGCAGGACGACATCGACGAGGTGGAGAGCGCGGTCTTCGCGGCCCCCGCGAAGGGCAGCCCGCGCGGGGTGGACGCGGGCCGGATCTACCAGCTCAAGCGCGAAGTGCTGGAGTTCAAGCGGGCGGTGTCCCCGCTCCAGCGGCCGATGGAGCTGCTGAGCGAGCGGCCGATGCGGCTGGTGGACCCCGACATCCAGAAGTACTTCCGCGACGTGGCCGACCACCTGGCGCGGGTGCACGAGCAGGTCGTCGGCTTCGACGAGCTGCTGAACTCCATCCTCCAGGCCAACCTGGCCCAGGCGACGGTCGCCCAGAACGAGGACATGCGCAAGATCACCTCGTGGGCGGCGATCATCGCCGTGCCGACGATGATCTGCGGGGTGTACGGGATGAACTTCGAGCACATGCCGGAGCTCCAGTGGCGCTACGGCTACCCGATGGTGATGGGGGCGATCGTCGGGATCTGCCTCACGATCCACCGGGCCCTGCGGCGTAACGGCTGGCTCTGACGACCTACCCTGTGCGCATGACTCTGAGCACGCTCGACCTGGCCCTCGTCGAGGAGGCCACCAAGAAGTCCGGCCTCATCTGGGTCCGGGGCACCGGGCCGGACCGGGCGCTGTGGCACGCCTGGGTCGACGGCGCGGCGCACGTCCTCGGCGACGGTCCGGGCGAGCAGCCCTTCCCGGGGCTCGCGGACGGCGGCACGGCCGAGGTGACGGTGCGCAGCAAGGACAAGGGCGGGCGGCTGGTCGCCTGGACGGCTGCCGTCACGGAGCTCGCCCCGTCCTCCGAGGCGTGGGCGTCGGCGGTGGCCGAGCTGAAGGGCAAGCGGCTGAACGCGCCCGACTCGGAGCAGATGACCGACCGGTGGGCGCGCGAGTGCCGCCTGCTGCGCCTGGAGCCGGTGTCCGTCGCGGGCGGGTTCCCCGGGGACTCGCTGGCCGCGGCCCCGCTGCCGTCCCCGGCGACGACCCGCCGCCCGATTCCGGCGGCCCTGCCGAAGCTGCTCCTCAAGCGCAAGCGCCGCGCCGGCCGCTAGCCGCCGACTGCCGGGGGCCGGCCTAGTCGCGGTCGGGCGGGCCTAGTCGCGGTCGGTCGGGCCTAGTCGCGGTCGGGCAGCTGGGGGCCGTAGTCGACGGTCTGGTCCTTGTCCGGGGGCGTCAGGGTGAAGGGCTTGTCCCAGTCCAGGAGCTCCACCACGCCCGCGCCGCCGGCCCGCTCCAGGCGCAGCGGGTACGGCGTGCCGATGAGCGCGACATCCAGCCGGCCGCCCGTGCCCTTGTCCGCGGTGACCTGGATGGTGCGGACCGTGCCCACCTTGCGGTAGGCGCCCTTCTCGAGCTTGCCGTGCAGGCCGAGCAACCCGTCGAGCAGCACGTCCATGTCGGTGAACCCGCGCAGCTGCTTGTACGAGGGGTCGCCCTCGGGCACCTTCACGTACTTGCCGCCGAGTTTGTCGGCGGCCGCCTCGCCCTCGCCGGGGGACTGCTCGCCGTCCGTCCCGGCGCCGTCCTCCGGCTCTTCACCGTCCTTCTCGTGGGCCCAGAAGGCCGCGTCCGCCTTCAGGTAGAGCTGGTCGCCGACCCGCAGCAGCTCGAAGGTGCTGCCGGTGGTCCTGACCTCGCCCGACGCGCCGTCCGCCTTGAGCTTCATGTCGAGGGTGAAGGACTTGCCCGCGGTGACGACGTTGCCCGAGAGCCTGACCGCGCCGGCCGCGGTCGCGGCCGCCCGCGCCTTGTCCTCGATCTGCTCGGCGGACAGCTTGCCCACGCCGTTCGTGCCCTCGTCCGGGTCCTCCCCGCAGCCTGTGGCGGCCACGGCGAGCCCCGCGCACAGCACGCCGACGAGAGCGGCCCGGCGGAGCCGGACGGCCGGGGGGAACACGATCACGGGCGGGCTGCCTCTCGTCTGGGCTCGGTGCAGCAGGCAGCGTACCGGGGCGGCTGCGGCACCGGACGCCCTGGTGGCCCCCTGTGCGCCCCCCACCAGGGCGGTTCCGGGCCGCACGGGCTAGCCTGAGAGCCCCACGAGGCGAAACGGTTCACAAGGAGGCGCACGGATGGCAGCAGGCGCCCCCCGGATCTTCGTCTCGCATCTGTCGGGAGTGCCCGTCTTCGACCCGAACGGCGACCAGGTCGGCCGGGTCCGGGACCTGGTCGCGATGCTGCGCGTCGGCGGCCGTCCGCCCCGGCTGCTCGGCCTCGTCGTCGAGGTGCTCAGCCGCCGGCGGATCTTCCTGCCCATGACGCGGGTGACGGGCGTCGAGTCGGGCCAGGTCATCACCACGGGCGTGGTCAACATGCGCCGGTTCGAGCAGCGCCCCACCGAGCGGCTCGTCCTGGGCGAACTGCTCGACCGCCGGGTGACGCTGGTCGCCGCCGGCGAGGAGGTCACCGTCCTGGACGTGGCCATCCAGCAGCTGCCGGCCCGCCGCGACTGGGAGATCGACCGGATCTTCGTACGCAAGGGCAAGGCCGGGGCGCTGCGCCGCCGCGGCGAGACGCTGACCGTGGAGTGGTCCGCGGTCACCGGCTTCTCCCTGGAGGAGCACGGTCAGGGCGCCGAGAGCCTGGTGGCGACCTTCGAGCAGATGCGCCCGGCCGACCTGGCGAACGTCCTGCACCACCTGACGCCCAAGCGGCGTGCGGAGGTCGCCAACGCCCTCGACGACGACCGGCTCGCGGACGTCCTCGAGGAGCTGCCCGAGGACGACCAGATCGAGATCATCGGCAAGCTGAAGGAGGAGCGCGCGGCCGACGTCCTGGAGGCGATGGACCCCGACGACGCCGCCGACCTCCTCTCGGAGCTCCCCGAGGACGACCAGGAACGGCTGCTGACGCTGATGCAGCCGGACGACGCGGCCGACGTGCGGCGCCTGCTGTCGTACGAGGAGAACACCGCCGGCGGTCTGATGACCACCGAGCCGATCGTGCTGCGCCCGGACGCGACGGTCGCCGACGCGCTCGCCCGGGTGCGCCAGCAGGACCTGTCCCCGGCGCTGGCGGCCCAGGTGTACGTGTGCCGGCCGCCGGACGAGACCCCGACGGGCAAGTACCTGGGCACGCTGCACTTCCAGCGGCTGCTGCGCGACCCGCCGTTCACCCTCGTCAGCTCGATCGTGGACACGGACCTGCCGCCGCTGCGTCCCGACGCCTCGCTGCCCGCGGTGACCAGCTACCTCGCCGCGTACAACATGGTCGCGGCGCCGGTCGTCGACGAGAGCGGCTCGCTGCTGGGCGCGGTGACCGTGGACGACGTGCTGGACCACCTGCTGCCCGACGACTGGCGCGAGACGGACTTCCACACCGAGGAGGCCGTACGTGGGCAGTGACCGCAGGCGGGACCAGGGCCGGGAGCACCGGCTCGCGGACCGGCTGGAGGAGCTGATGGAGCGGGCCCGGGAACGGACCGCGCGCTCCGAGTCCTCCGAGCGGGACGGGCGCGACGGCCGGGCGAAGCCCGCCGCCACCGGGTCGAGCGCCCTGTCGCGTCCCCGGGTGCGCCTGGACCTGCCGAAGGCCCCGCGGCGGGGACTGCTGCCCGAGTACGACCCGGAGGCGTTCGGCCGTACGTCCGAGAAGATCGCGCGCTTCCTCGGGACGGGCCGGTTCATCGTCTGGATGACCCTGGTCATCATCGTGTGGGTGCTGTGGAACATCTTCGCGCCGACGGCGGTGCGGTTCGACGAGTACCCGTTCATCTTCCTCACGCTGGCCCTGTCGCTCCAGGCGTCGTACGCCGCGCCGCTGATCCTGCTCGCGCAGAACCGGCAGGACGACCGGGACCGGGTCAACCTGGAACAGGACCGCAAGCAGAACGAGCGGTCGATCGCCGACACGGAGTACCTCACCCGGGAGATCGCGGCGCTGCGGATGGGCCTGGGCGAGGTCGCGACCCGCGACTGGATCCGCTCGGAGTTCCAGGACCTGATCAAGGAGATGGACGAGCGGCGGCTATTCCCGCACGAGAGTGACGAAGGCGACCGCTGACGGACTTTCCCGGGGCAGGCTACCGAGCCGTACCATCGGGACATGGCTACCGACACACCCTCCGCCGCCGTGCCCGAGCAGGACGCGATCCTGGATGCGCTGGCGACGGTCAACGACCCCGAGATCCACCGGCCGATCACCGAGCTCGGCATGGTCAAATCGGTGGAGATCGGCGAGGGCGGCGCGGTCGCCGTCACGGTCTACCTGACGGTGTCGGGCTGCCCCATGCGCGAGACGATCACGAAGAACGTCTCCGAGGCCGTGCTCAAGGTCGCGGGCGTCACCGCGGTCGACGTCACGCTCGACGTGATGAGCGACGAGCAGCGCAAGGACCTGGCGGCCACGCTGCGCGGCGGCACGGCCGAGCGCGAGGTGCCGTTCGCCAAGCCGGGTTCGCTGACCCGCGTGTACGCCGTCGCGTCCGGCAAGGGCGGCGTCGGCAAGTCCTCGGTGACGGTCAACCTGGCCGCTGCGATGGCCGCGGACGGGCTCAAGGTCGGTGTCGTGGACGCGGACATCTACGGCCACAGCGTGCCGCGCATGCTGGGCGTGGAGGGCCGGCCCACCCAGGTCGAGAACATGATCATGCCGCCGTCCGCGAACGGCGTGAAGGTCATCTCCATCGGCATGTTCACCCCGGGCAACGCCCCGGTGGTGTGGCGCGGCCCGATGCTGCACCGGGCGCTCCAGCAGTTCCTGGCGGACGTGTTCTGGGGCGACCTGGACGTCCTGCTGCTGGACCTGCCGCCGGGCACCGGTGACATCGCGATCTCGGTGGCGCAGCTGGTGCCGAACGCCGAGATCCTCGTGGTGACCACCCCGCAGCAGGCGGCGGCCGAGGTCGCCGAGCGCGCGGGCTCCATCGCCGTGCAGACCCACCAGAAGATCGTCGGCGTCGTCGAGAACATGTCCGGGCTGCCGTGCCCGCACTGCGACGAGATGGTCGACGTGTTCGGCACCGGCGGCGGTCAGATGGTCGCGGACGGCCTGACGAAGACGACCGGCGCGTCGGTGCCGGTGCTGGGCCAGATCCCGATCGACGTGCGGCTGCGCGAGGGCGGCGACAACGGCAACCCGGTGGTCCTGGCGGACCCCGACTCCCCGGCGGGCGCCGCGCTGCGGTCGATCGCGGGCAAGCTGGGCGGCCGCTCCCGCGGCCTGTCGGGCATGTCGCTGGGCATCACCCCGCGCAACAAGTTCTGAGGCTCTGAGGGCTCTGAAGGGTTCTGAGGGCTACCGGAAGGGGGGGGGGGGGGGGCGCGGGCCCCCCCCCCCCCCCCCGCCACCCCCCCCCCCCCCCCCACCCCCCCCCCCCCCCCCCCCTCCTAAGGAGGGACGCGACAAC
>NZ_JBVJWO010000010.1:21176-83546 GCF_055602345.1 Streptomyces sp. NPDC037401 | reverse complement strand
TGGGGGGGGGGTGGGGTGGGACACCCCCCCGAGAAAGGGTTTGGGGGTGTGGGGGGTTCGGGGGGTGTCGGAGGGCCGACGGGGGGCCCCCCCCCCCCCCCTCCCCCCCCGCCCCCTTCGCGTAGCCGCCGACCGCCGACCGGCGTCAGGCGTCCTTCACGCGTCAGGCGTACGCCGTGATGTCCCGGACCACCGAGAAGGCGAGTCCGTACGCGCTCATGCCCCGGCCGTACGCCCCGAGGTGGACGCCCTCGTGCGTCGAGCCCGCCAGCACCCAGCCGAACTCGGACTCGCGGTAGTGGAACGGCGTGGGGACCCCGTCGACGGGCAGGGACAGCGAGGACCAGTCGGGTCCGTCGAGGTCGTCGGCGAGCTCCCAGGCCGTCTCGGTCTGCTGGTCGAGCCAGTCGCTGCGCAGGCCGTGGTCCATCTGGCCGGGCCAGGTGAAGGCCAGCAGCCCGGACCCGGCCAGCCAGGCCGCCGAGGACACCGAGGTGGCCTCCAGGACGCCGGTGCCGTCCCCGCTGCGCCGGTTGGGGTTGCTGGCGACGGTGATCACGACGGCGAACCGTTCGCGTTCGGCTCCGGTCGCCTCGCTGCGTACCGTCGGCTCGTCGCCGTGACCCACCGAGCCGTGCTCGACGGTGCCGTCCGCGGCCGTGCCGACCTGCATCAGCCAGCGGGGGCCCGTGAAGGCCCCGTCCAGCCCGTACCAGGGGAACCCGGCGCGCAGGTAGCCCTCGGCGGTGCGCCGGGCCGCGGGAACGGCCGGCGCGTCCGTATGGGCCTGCCGTGGCGCCTGCGGATGCCCTTCCGGTTCCGCGGCAGCCGTGCCCGGTTCCTCCTGGGCGGGTGCCTGAGCCTGTCCGGCCGCCTCGACCGCCTCGACCGGCTCGGCCGCTTCCGCCTGCGCGGCCGCCTCGGCCGCAGCCGCATCGGCCTGCGCGGTGGTCTCGGCCGGCTGCAGTCCCGGCTGAACTCCTACCCGGCTCGTCGTCTCCATCAGTCCGGCCGCCTCTCGTTCCGTGGGGTCCGGAGTGGCCCGCCCCCCTCGGGCGTCCTGGATCCGGACAGATGGAGGATAGCCATCTCGAACCGGTGCGCCCGGAAGGCGAGGAATCAGGTGGCGTCGATGTCGAAGCGGGCGCGCTCCTCGCGGGCGGGCTGCGCGGGCTTCTTGGTGAGGTCGGGGCCGCCTGCCGCGGAGCCGCCGGCGGGCAGGGCGGACTCGGGCCCGGTGCCGTTGACGGCATCGGCGACGTCGTTCATCTCCTTGCGCAGGTCGAGACTGCTGCGGATCTCCTTGAGGTCCTCGTTCTCGGTGAGCTGCTTGCGGATGAACGTCTTGGGGTTCAGGTCCTCGAACTCGAAGTCCTTGAACTCCGGGCCCAGTTCGGAGCGGATGTCGTGCTTGGCGCTGTCCGAGAACTCGCGGACCTTGCGGATGAACCGGCTCACGTCCTGGACGACCTTGGGAAGCTTCTCCGGGCCGAAGATGAGCACAGCGAGCACGACGAGCGTCAGCAGCTCGAGTGCGCCTATGTCAGTGAACACCTTGCCGCTCCTTGCTTCCTGCGGGTCTCTTGCCTGCGGGCTCCGACAACGGTACCCGGCGCCTGTCGGAGGTCGGTACCTCCCCGTACTCCCCGCACGGGTTTCACCCGGGCGTCACGAGCCGTTCGCCGAGCCGAGGACGAGCTTCACGGCTCGCTCCCGGCCGCCGCGGACCACCGTCAGGGTCAGCGGGTCCCCGGGCCGCTGGGCGCGGATCTTGACGATGAGCTCCTCCGGGCCGTGGACGCGGGTGCCGTCGACCCGGGTGATGACGTCGCCCGGACGGATGCCCGCCTTGGCGGCGGGGCCGCCGGGGGTGACGGGCGGCTTGCCGTCGGTGCCCTTGTCCGTGCCGACGCGGGCGCCGTCGCCGGCGTAGTCCATGTCGAGGGTGACGCCGATGACGGGGTGGGTGGCGGTGCCGTTGTTGATCAGTTCCTCGGCCACCCGCCGGCCCTGGTTGACGGGGATGGCGAAGCCGAGGCCGATGCTGCCGGGCCGGCGGGCGCCGGAGCCCTTCTCCTCCTCGCCGGAGCCGTCGTCGGCGGAGCGGATGGCGCTGTTGATGCCGATGACCCGGCCCCTGGCGTCGAGGAGGGGGCCGCCGGAGTTGCCGGGGTTGATGGGGGCGTCGGTCTGGAGGGCGTCGACGTAGCTGATGTCGCTGCCGTCCTCGGCCTCGCCGCCCGCGGTGATCGGGCGCTCCTTGGCACTGATGATCCCGGCGGTCACGGTGTTGGAGAGGTCGAAGGGCGCGCCGATGGCGACGACGGGGTCGCCGACGCGGACCCGGTCGGAGTTGCCGAGGGGCAGCGGGCGCAGGCCCTTGACGCCGGAGACCTTGACCACGGCGAGGTCGTAGCCGGCGTCGCGGCCGACGATCCTGGCCGCGGCCGTCTCGCCGCCGCTGAAGGTGACCGTTATCCGGCCCGCCTTCGCTGCCGTGTCGACGACGTGGTTGTTGGTGAGGATGTGGCCCTTTGAGTCCAGGACGAAGCCGGTCCCGGTGCCGCCGCCACCGCCGCCCTCGACGTGCAGGGTGACGACGCCGGGGAGGGCCCGTGCGGCGATGCCGGCCACGCCCTGCGGGCCTTCGCCACCGCGGTTCGCACCGTCGCCGGTGCTGTCGTCCCCACCGTCGGAGAGTTCGAGGGTGGTGGAGCCGGTCCGTTCCAGGTACACCCCGATGCCGCCGCCGGCCCCGCCGACCAGGAGGGCGAGGAGCACGGCTCCGGCGACGAGCCCGGCGCGCCGGGGGCGGCGGTGGCGGGTGTCGGCGTCGACGAGCTGGAGCGGCGCGGCCCAGGGGTCGTAGCGGGAGGCGGGTACGGACGCGCCGGCCGGAGCGGGCGGCTGCGGGAGCGCGCGGGGTGCGGGACGGCTCCACCACCGGGGTCCGGCGGGCTCCTGTGCCGCGGACCCGGACTCCCCCTGACCGGCTGCGGGGGCGGGCGCGGGTACGGGTGCGGTCACCGGCACGGGACTGCTCCACCACCGGGGCGAGCGGGGGCCGGGCACGGACGCCGCCGTATCGCTCGGACGACCGTCGTTCATGTGCACTCCCCCGCGGCTCCACGCGCGCCTCGCCCGACGCTCTCGCCGAGGATTCAACCAGGTCTCCCGCGCGGCCGTCAGTACGCGCCTCCCGGGCCCGCACCGCGGGGGTGCCGCCCGGCGTACTGCCGGGGCGGCACCCCCGCGGGGTGTCAGCGGGCGGCGGGGGTCGCCGGGACCTTCACCGGGGGGAGCTGGGCCGGGTACGGGCCCAGCGGGTGGGATCCGGTGGCCGTGGCCAGACCGCGCGGGACGTGGCCGGTGGGCGTCGGTGCGCTCAGCCGTCCCGGGCGCCCGACGCTCTCGGCGACGGAGAGGGCCCCGGAGCCCGTGCCCGTGCGCGTCGCCGGGGTCACGGCCGTGCCGCCCTCGCCGCGGGCGTTGGGATCCACCGCCCCCTCCAGCGGCAGCGCGCCGCCCAGGGCGATCGCGGCCAGCGAGACCGCGCCCGCCGCGACGAAGGCGAACCTCCGGCCGCGGGCGTGGCCGTGCACGGGTCTGGCGACGTCGTGTATCCGGAAGCCCCGCTCGGGCTCGGCGGGCGGCGGGGGGACGTACCCGAAGGAGTCGGGACCGCCGACCCCGAAGACGCCGCTCCCGAACGGTCCGCCGGACGGACCCGTGCCCGGGTCCCCGCCCGGCAGGCCCTGGAGGCGTGCCAGCAGCCCTTCCGAGGGAGGCGGCGGCGCCGTCTCCACGAAGAGGGTCTTCAGCCGGCGCTGGGCGTCGGCTTCGGCCTTGCAGCGCGCGCAGGTGGCCAGGTGCGCCAGCACCCGCTCCCGCGCGTCATGGCTCAGTTCTCCGTCGACCAGGGCGGCGAGCCGGTCGCCCAGGTGGTGTTCCGCTGCGGACGGACTGACTCCGCTCACTCCGCTCCGCCCTCTCCCCCCACGGCCGCGCCCGCCAGCGCACGCTGCTCCGCACGGGCCTCGGGCGACCGGTGCTTGAGCGCCTTGCGCAGGTGCGAGCGGCCTCGGTGGATACGGCTGCGCACGGTGCCGAGCTTGACGCCGAGCGTCGCGGCGATTTCCTCGTACGACAGCCCCTCGATGTCGCACAGCACGACCGCGGCACGGAACTCCGGCGCCAGGGTGTCCAGCGCCTGCTGGACGTCCGCGTCGAAGTGGGTGTCGTGCAGCACCTGCTGGGGCGACGGCTCGCGGCTGGGCAGCCGCTCGGCGGCGTCGTCGGCGAGCGCATCGAAGCGGATCCGCTGCTTGCGGCGGACCATGTCGAGGAAGAGGTTGGTGGTGATCCGGTGCAGCCAGCCCTCGAACGTGCCGGGCGTGTACGTGGACAGCGAGCGGAACACCCGGACGAAGACCTCCTGCGTGAGGTCCTCGGCATCGTGCTGGTTGCCCGTGAGCCGGTAGGCCAGGCGGTAGACCCGTGCACTGTGCGTGCTGACGATGTCCTCCCACGAGGGAGGGGTCCACGCCTGCGGGCCCGCATCTGCGGCAAAGGTCGCGGTGGTTGCGGTGGCGGTGGTGTGGAAACGGTCAGCAGTGTCAGTCACGGATTTCGGCTCACCCGCCGACCTGAAGAGGCGTCGGAAGACTCCTCCACGATCCACAGGCGCAGCCGCACCTCCCCTGTCGGCTCTGGTGGTGTCCAGTGGAGCCCCTACCATAGCCACCCCGTCCGTCAGCTCTGGATAAGCATTTTTGCGCGAACTTTGCACGGGCCGCCCGGAAGGTCCCCGGAACAGCCCCTCACGCACTCACAACGCCCGGTCCCATCTGCGGGTTCCCGCAGCCAACGGATACAGTCACCGTTGCGCCAACTAAGGGGACAGGAGAGGGTCATTACCGGCAACCGGCAGACGAGCTGGGCGTTCGCCGACGCGTTTGTCGCCGAGGACGACGCTCTGCGGTGGGCCCGCGACCGGGCGAGGGAAGCGGGCCTGCGCTCGGTGTCCCCCGGCACCGGCGCCGCGCTGCGCCTGCTCGCCGCCACCGCCGACGCGAAAGCGGTCGCCGAGATCGGTACCGGCACGGGCGTCTCGGGCATCCACCTGCTGCACGGCATGCGGCCGGACGGGGTGCTGACCACCGTGGACCCGGAGGCCGACCGCCAGGCCTTCGCCCGCCAGGCCTTCCGGGCCGCGGGCTTCGCCGGGAACCGCGCGCGCTTCATCCCCGGCCGGGCGCTCGACGTCCTGCCGCGGCTCGCGGACGGCGGCTACGACCTCGTCTTCTGCGACGGGGACCCGACCGAGTCCCTCGACTACCTCGCTGAATCGTTGCGCCTGCTGCGACCAGGGGGGCTCGTGTGCTTCGAGGGGGTCTTCGCGGACGGCCGCACGGTCGACTCGGCCGCGCAGCCCGTGGAGGTGCTGCGGGTTCGGGAGCTGTTGCGGACGGTGCGCGAGACCCCGGCCCTGCAGGCGGCGCTGCTGCCGGTGGGCGACGGCCTGCTGTGTGCAGTGCGCCGCTGACCCGTGCGCCGCTGACCCGTCCACGGTGCGGCGGGCGCCGGGACGGCACGGGCAGGGGTCACGGCCCCGGACACGCCGATGCCCCGGCCGCCACTGGGGCGGCCGGGGCATCGGGAAAACCCTGGGTGCGGTGCGTCAGCCGACGACGTTCTTGAGGGCGTCTGCGAGAGCACCGGCCTCGTCCGGAGTCAGCTCGACGACAAGCCGACCGCCGCCTTCGAGCGGTACGCGCATGACGATGCCCCGCCCCTCCTTGGTGACCTCGAGCGGGCCGTCGCCCGTCCGCGGCTTCATGGCCGCCATGCTCGTTCCCCTTCCTGAAACCAGCTCATCGTCAGCCGACGGCCCCATTCAGGCGCCTAGTACCCGGCATCGAACACATTGCTTCCAGGCCATTATCCCGCATGTCAGGACCCGATGACCAACATCAGCAGGGAACGCTTGCGCAACGCGCTTGGCCAAAACCACTCATTTCGGGGATCCGCCTGCGATACTTCGCCGCCGCACGCGAGGGTGGCCGGACGGATTCTTTGACGCATGTCACATGTCCCCCCACGGCCCGGTCCGCCATGCTGGCCTCTGTACCGGCCAGTACCGATAGCTGGCCGGGTCCGCGACGGAGGGGACCCCTGCCATGGCCGACACCGTGCTCTACGAAGTGACCGACGGGCTCGCGACGATCACGATCAACCGCCCCGATGCGATGAACGCGATGAACACCGAGGCGAAGGTCGCCCTGCGCGACGCCCTGCTCGCGGCCGGCTCCGACCAGGCCGTGCGCGCGGTGCTGCTCACCGCCGCCGGCCGCGCCTTCTGCGTGGGACAGGACCTCAAGGAGCACGTCGGGAACCTCGCCTCGGACCGCGAGCACGGCACGTCCCTCACCATGAACACGGTCCGTGAGCACTACAACCCGATCGTGCGGGCGATCACGGAGATGCCCAAGCCGGTCGTGGCCGGGGTCAACGGCGTCGCGGCGGGCGCGGGCTTCGGCCTCGCGCTGGCGGCGGACTACCGGGTGGTCTCCGAGGGCGCCTCCTTCAACACGTCGTTCGCCGGGGTCGCGCTGACCGCCGACTCGGGCGTCTCCTGGACGCTGCCCCGCCTGATCGGCGCCTCCCGCGCCGCCGACCTGCTGTACTTCCCCCGGAACGTATCCGCCCGGGACGCGTACGAGCTCGGCATCGCGAACCGGCTCGTGCCCGCGGACGACCTGGCCGAAGAGGCCGCGAAGGTGGCGCGCAAGCTGGCTTCCGGACCGACGCTGGCCTACGCCGCGATCAAGGAGTCGCTGGCCTTCGGCGCCTCGCACCCGCTCGCCGCCGCACTGGAGAAGGAGGACGAGCTGCAGACCCGCGCCGGGTCCTCCGAGGACCACGCGATCGCCGTCTCGGCCTTCCTCGCCAAGCAGCAGCCGGAGTTCCTGGGCCGCTGACCCGCCTCCCGAGGTCTGCCGGCGGCGGTGGAGGCGGTGCTTCACCGCCGCCGGGAGGCGCAGGCCGCGAGGTGGTCGTCGACCAGTCCGCACGCCTGCATGAGCGCGTACGCCGTCGTCGGCCCCACGAAGCGGATGCCGGCCTTCTTCAGGGCCTTCGCCAGCGCCGTGGACTCCGGAGTCACGGCCGGTACGTCGCCCAGGGACCGCGGCGCGGGCCGGGCCCCGGCCGGCGCGAAGGACCAGATCAGGGCGTCCAGCTCGCCGGGCTCCCACCCGGCCAGCACCTTGGCGTTGGCGAGCGTCGCCGCGATCTTCGCGCGGTTGCGGATGATGCCGGTGTCGGCGAGCAGCCGCTCCTCGTCCGCCGCGCCGAACTCCGCGACCGCCGCGATCCCGAAGCCGGCGAAGGCCTTCCGGAAGCCCTCGCGCCGCCGCAGGATCGTCAGCCAGGACAGCCCCGACTGGAAGGCCTCCAGGCACAGCCGCTCGTACAGCGCGTCGTCGCCGTGGACCGGCCGCCCCCACTCCTCGTCGTGGTAGGCGGTGTACTCCTCCGTCGCCAGGGCCCACGGGCAGCGCAGCAGTCCGTCCGGCCCGGCGGCCGCTCCCCCGCTCACGCGCGCGGCTCGTCGCGCGGGAAGCCCTGCCCGGGGTCGCCCGGGAGGCCCTGACCGGGGTCGTGGGGGGCGGGGCGCTTGAAGAGGTCCGGGCCGGACACCTCGGCCGCCCGCGCGCCCGCCAGGGCGGCCTGGAGCTCCGCGATCCGCGCGTCCCGCTCGGCGAGCTCGGCGCCGAGCCGCTGGAGCACGTCGTCGACCTCCGCCATCCGGTAGCCGCGGGGCGCCACGGGCAGCCGCAATGCGTCCATGTCGGCGCGCGATACGGGCCGTACCTGCGGCAGCGTGTCCGCGAGCACCTCCGGCTCCGCCTCCGGGAGCACGGCCTCCTCGCCTCCGCCCACCACGGCAAGCGTGACCGCGGCGACGACCACGACCAGCGCGATCAGCAAGAACCAGAACACGATCAACCAACTCCCGGGGGCACCTGAAGACTGTCCGGCACGATCGTGCCATGCCGCCCGGCGACGAGGGGGACCGTCCCGGCCCGTTAAGGTCGCAGACGGACGATCAGAGAGGAAACACGGGATGCTGCGGCTGGGCAGGCGCGAGTTCGGGACCCACGAGCCGGTGATCATGGCCATCGTCAACCGGACCCCGGACTCCTTCTACGACCAGGGCGCGACCTTCCGCGACGAACCCGCCCTGGACCGGGTCGAGCAGGCGGTCGCCGAGGGCGCCGCGATCATCGACATCGGCGGGGTCAAGGCGGGGCCGGGCGAGGAGGTCGACGCGGCCGAGGAGGCCCGTCGTACGGTCGGCTTCGTGGCCGAGGTCCGCCGCCGCCACCCCGACGTCGTGATCAGCGTGGACACCTGGCGCCACGAGGTCGGCGAGGCCGTGTGCGAGGCCGGGGCCGACCTGCTGAACGACGCGTGGGGCGGGGTGGACCCCCGGCTCGCCGAGGTCGCGGCGCGCTACGGCGCCGGGCTCGTGTGCACCCACGCAGGCGGTGTGGAGCCGCGTACCCGGCCGCACCGGACGGCGTACGACGACGTGATGGCGGACATCCTGCGGGTCACGGTCGGCCTGGCCGAGCGGGCCGCGGGCCTCGGCGTCCGGCGGGACGCGATCCTGATCGACCCGGGCCACGACTTCGGGAAGAACACCCGGCACTCGCTGGAGGCCACCCGCCGCCTGCCCGAGATGGCGGAGACGGGCTGGCCGGTGCTGGTGTCCCTGTCCAACAAGGACTTCGTGGGCGAGACCCTCGACAAGCCCGTCAAGGAACGCCTGCTCGGCACCCTGGCCACCACTGCCGTCTCGGCCTGGCTCGGTGCCCGGGTCTACCGCGTCCACGAAGTCGCGGAGACGAAGCAGGTCCTGGACATGGTGGCGTCCATCCAGGGCCACCGGCCCCCGGCGGTCGCCCGCCGGGGGCTCGCCTAGAGACGCCCCCGGCAGCCGCCGTCTACTTCCCGACTTCCTTCGTCACCAGGGCGATCGCCTCGTCCACGTCGTCGGTGACGTGGAAGAGGAACAGGTCGCGCTCGGACGCCTTGCCCTGCGCCACCACGGTGTTCCTGAGCCAGTCGATCAGCCCGCTCCAGTACTCCGTGCCGAACAGCACGATCGGGAAGCGGGTGATCTTCTGGGTCTGGACCAGGGTCAGGGCCTCGAAGAGCTCGTCGAGCGTGCCCAGGCCGCCGGGGAGGACGACGAAGCCCTGGCTGTACTTCACGAACATCGTCTTGCGGACGAAGAAGTAGCGGAAGTTCAGCCCGAGGTCCACGTGCTGGTTCAGGCCCTGCTCGAAGGGCAGCTCGATGCCGAGGCCGACCGAGATGCCGCTCGCCTCCCGGGCGCCCTTGTTCGCCGCCTCCATCGCCCCCGGCCCGCCGCCCGTGATCACCGCGAAGCCCGCGTCGACCAGCGCGCCGCCGATCCGCACGCCCGCCTCGTACTCCGGGGAGTCCGCCGACGTGCGCGCGGAGCCGAACACGCTGATCGCGGGCGGCAGCTCCGCCAGGGTGCCGAAGCCCTCGATGAACTCGGACTGGATGCGCAGGACCCGCCAGGGATCGGTGTGCACCCACTCCGAGGGACCGGCCGAGTCCAGCAGCCGCTGGTCGGTCGTGCTGCCCGCCTGGACCTGGCTCCGCCTGCGCAGCACCGGTCCGAGCTGCTGCTCCTCGGGCTTGCGCCGCACGCTCTCGGGGTTGCCCATGATGTGCTCCCTCCTGCTGATCGTTCGGATCAGGGTAGGCACACAAGGGTGACAAGGAGGGTAATTCAGGAGGTCAGCCAGGCACGGAGTCGTTCCTCGCAGTGCAGGATCGCCTTCGTGTCGACGCGCTCGTCCCGCTTGTGCGCGAGAAGGGCGTCGCCGGGGCCGTAGTTGACGGCCGGCACGCCGAGCGAGCTGAACCGGGAGACGTCCGTCCAGCCGAACTTGGGCATCGCCCTGCCGCCGACCGCCTCCATGAAGGCGACCGCCGCGGGGTGCGAGAGCCCGGGCAGTGCGCCGCCCGAGAGGTCGTCGACGACGTACTCCTCGACTCCGCAGCCGGCGAAGACCTCCTGGACGTGCGCCAGCGCCTCCTCCTCCGTGCGGTCGGGCGCGTAGCGGAAGTTCACCGTGACCGTGCACTCGTCGGGGATGACGTTGTTGGCGACGCCGCCCTCGATCCGGACGGCGTTGAGGCCCTCGTGGTACTCCAGGCCGTCGATGACCGGCTTGCGCGGCTCGTACGCGGCGAGCCGGGCCAGGATCGGTCCGGCCGCGTGGATGGCGTTCGAGCCCATCCAACTGCGCGCGGAGTGGGCGCGCTCGCCGGTGGTCTTCAGCAGCACCCGCAGCGTGCCCTGGCAGCCGCCCTCGACCTGGGCGTTGGAGGGCTCCAGGAGGACCGCGAAGTCGCCGGTGAGCCAGTCCGGGTGGGCGTCGGCGACGTGGCCGAGGCCGTTGAGGTGCGCCGCGACCTCCTCCTGGTCGTAGAAGACGAAGGTCAGGTCGCGGTTGGGGGCGGTGACGGTGGCCGCGATCCGCAGCTGGATGGCCACGCCGGACTTCATGTCGGTGGTGCCGCAGCCCCAGAGCACGCCGTCCTCGTCGAGCCGCGAGGGCACGTTGTCCGCGATGGGAACGGTGTCGAGGTGGCCGGCGAGCACCACGCGCTCGGCGTGGCCGAGAGAGGTGCGGGCCACGACGTTGTTGCCGTACCGGTCGACGGTGAGGTGCGGCAGGGCGCGCAGCGCCTGCTCGACGGCGTCGGCGAGGTACTTCTCGTTGCCGCTCTCGGAGGGGATGTCGACGAGCCGGGCGGTCAGCTCGGCAGCGTCCAGGCTGAGGTCAAGCGCGGATTCGGGCATGACCACGACCCTAACGCGCCGCGCTGTGACGAGGGCGTGACCGTCCGGCCGATGGACGCGTCGGGTGTCTCAAGTACGGTGGCCGCGTGTCCGATCCCAGCCATCGTGCCGCCGGCCGGCCCCAGCGCCGCAGTCGCCGCCCGCTCCGTGTCACCGGGGCGGTGGCCGTGCTGCTCGCGCTCGCGGGCTACTTCGCGGTGCAGCAGGCGTCGAACGGCGGGAGCGGCGCCCCGCGCTGCACGGTCCGGGCGGCGGGCGGCGGCAGCGGGGAGGGCACGTCGTACGGAATGTCGCCGGACCAGGCCGCCAACGCCGCGACGATAGCCGCGGTCGGGACGGCGAAGGGGCTGCCGGAGCGGGCCGTGACGATCGGCCTGGCGACCGCGATGCAGGAGTCGGCGCTGCGCAACCTCGACCACGGGGACCGCGATTCGCTCGGTCTCTTCCAGCAGCGGCCCTCGCAGGGCTGGGGCACCCCGAAGCAGATCATGGACCCGGTGTACTCGGCGGGGATCTTCTACGACCGGCTGGCGGAGGTCCGCGGCTACTCGCGGCTGCCGCTGACGGTGGCCGCGCAGAGGGTGCAGCTGAGCGGTTTCCCACAGGCGTACGCCAAGCACGAGCCGGACGCCGTGCTGCTCGCGGCGGCCTTCACCGGCCGCGCACCGGCCACGCTGACCTGCACGGGCCCGGCCCCGCAGACGGCGGGCGACCCGGCGCGGGTGAAGGCGGAGCTGGCCCGGGTCTTCGGTGCGGGCGTCCGCGGAGGCGGCAGGTCCGCGCCGGCGGGCGGCGCTGCGCAGGTCAAGGACCGCGTGGTGGAGGTACCGGCGGCGACGGGCCGCAAGGGCTGGGAGCTCGCGCACTGGGCGGTCGCGAACGCCGCCCGGCTGGACCTGGCCGAGGTGGCCTACGGCGACCGGATCTGGCGGGCGGGCGAGCACAAGGGCGCCTGGCGTACGGCGGAGTCGTCGGGCCCGCGCGACCGGGTGCTCCTCACGGTGTCCGCAGGGCAGTGAGTGAGCCGTACCGGGCCCCGCACGGTCCGTCGTAAGGCCGTCGCAGCAAGGCCGCCGCGCCGCCGTCGATCACGGTCGGCCGGGTGTACGGGAGATCGCCCGGACGGGGTGGACGGGCCGGTGCGCGCCGGCGTGCCCCACCGCTCTCCAGGGGCGCAGAAGCCCTGCTCGGCGCGCATTTCATGGGCTGGTCGGCGAAACCGATAATGCGACGCGTTACCGATTCTTTACCTTTGCGGACCGCAACCTGCACCGCCCTGCGAGCGGTTGTCACGGCGTACTCAGCCAGCAACACGCTTAGGAGCATCATGTCTCTCCCCCTGACCCGCCGGATCGCCCGCGCCGCGCTGCTGCTCGCGGCGGGTGCAGCTCCCGTGGTCGGTGCGGCCGGCTCGGCGAGCGCAGCGGACCTCCAGTCCGCCCCTCAACTGGGTTCGCTGTCCGCTGTGGACAGCGCGCACCTCGGCCAGGCGGTCGACTCCGCTGCCCAGCAGACCACCACCACGGCCGGCGCGATGGGCGGCGAAGCCGTCAAGACGGGCGTCCCGGCCGTGGGCAAGGCCGGCGGCAACGCCGTGAAGAAGGGCGCCCCCACCGCCACGGAGGCCGCGGGGGACCTCACCGACAGCGCGAGCACCCTGGTCGGGGACACTGCGGCGACCACCTCCGGGGCCGGGCTGCCGACCGATGCCGTCGCCGGCGGCCTGCCTGCGGCGGGCGGTCTGCCGGACGCCACCCAGCTGCCGGCCCAGCTCCCGGCCGACCAGCTGCCGGTGAAGACCCTGCCGCTGACCTGAGCCGGGGCCTGATCCCGTACCGGGCAGCCGGCCCGGGTGCGGAGCCGTGGAACGCCGTGGGGCCCGGGAGTGCGAACTCCCGGGCCCCACGGGCACGTCCGGGCGGGACCGGCCCGCCGGCAGCTGGCCGGAGGTCAGCCGAGGCGCTTGGCCGCGGCCTCGATGCGCTCGTCCGTCGCCGTGAAGGCCACACGGACGAACTGCGCGCCGGCTTCGCCGTAGAAGTCGCCCGGCGCCACCAGGATCCCCAGCCCGGCCAGGTACTCCACCGTCTGCCAGCACGGCTCGTCCCGCGTCGCCCACAGGTACAGGCTGGCCTCGCTGTGCTCGATCCGGAAGCCGTGCGCCTCCAGGGCAGCGCGCAGCACGTCCCGGCGGGCGGCGTAGCGTGCCCGCTGCTCGTGGACGTGCGCGTCGTCGCCGAGCGCGACGGCCGTGGCGGCCTGGACGGGGGCGGGGGTCATCATCCCGCCGTGCTTGCGGATCTGGAGCAGCTCGCCGAGGACGGCGGCGTCGCCGAGCACGAACGCGGCCCGGTATCCGGCCAGGTTGGAGCGCTTGGAGAGCGAGTAGACGGCCACGAGGCCGTCGTACGAGCCGCCGCAGACGTCCGGGTGCAGCACCGAGACCGGGTCGGCCTCCCAGCCGAGTTCCAGGTAGCACTCGTCGCTGAAGACGAGGATGCCGTGCTCGCGCGCCCAGGCGACGATGCGGGCCAGTTCCGGCGCGGGCAGCACGCGGCCGGTCGGGTTCGAGGGCGAGTTCAGCCACAGCAGCTTCAGGCCCGCCGGGTCCAGCTCGGTCGGGTCGTCGTAGACCACCGGCTCCGCGCCGCACAGGCGGGCGCCGACCTCGTACGTGGGGTAGGCGAGCCGCGGGTAGGCGACCTTGTCGCCGGGGCCCAGGCCGAGCTGGGTCGGCAGCCAGGCCACGAGCTCCTTGGAGCCGACGACGGGCAGGACGTTCGCGTGCCGTACGGACTCCGCGCCGAGCCGGCGTCCGGCCCAGCCGGCGATCGCGTCGCGCAGGGCGGCCGTGCCCCACACCGTGGGGTAGCCCGGGGAGTCCGCGGCGGCGACGAGCGCCTGCTGGATCAGCTCGGGCACCGGGTCGACGGGAGTGCCGACGGACAGGTCGACGATGCCCTCCGGGTGGGCGGCAGCGGTGGCCTTGTAGGGCTCCAGCTTGTCCCAGGGGAAGACGGGGAGGCGGGACGATACGGCTGCCACGGAGCGCTGCTCACTTTCTCGGGGTGTCGGACTCGAAAGTGCCGGTAAAACACCGCGGTCCTGTACGACAGGACAGCCGTACAGGACCGGGGCGGGAAATCAGTGCTCCGGGTTGATGTCCGCCGGGAGCGCTGCGATGAAGGGGTGGTCCCGCTCGATCAGGCCGAGCTTGGAGGCTCCACCGGGCGAACCGAGCTCGTCGAAGAACTCGACGTTCGCCTTGTAGTAGTCCTTCCACTCTTCCGGAGTGTCGTCCTCGTAGAAAATGGCCTCGACCGGGCAGACCGGCTCACAGGCACCACAGTCGACGCACTCGTCCGGGTGGATGTACAAGGACCGCTGGCCCTCGTAGATACAGTCGACGGGGCATTCCTCGATGCACGCCTTGTCCTTGACGTCGACACAAGGCTGCGCGATGACGTAGGTCACGCTCTCGTTCCTCCTCGGTAGGGCTTTCCATATCGCGCGGGAGCGCGGCGTCGTCGATGCCCGCACCTAGTATCTCCGTTCCCGGGCACGATCCGAACAGGAGGGGCGTAGAGAGCTGTGGAAATCACCGCCGGTGGCCGTCTGGAAGTCCGAATCACCCGGGATGACGTGGGTAAACGCGTGTCTGTACGACGCTTGAACCCGGCTCGGGACGGGTCCGGCGTCTTCACCGACGCCGTAGGCGTTCTCACATCCTGGGACAAGGGTGTGCTGCTGATCACACGGAAGAGCGGCGAATCCGTCCGCATCCCGGAATCCGAGCTGGTCGCGGGCAAGGTCGTGCCCGCCGCGCCGGCCCGGCGGCGGGGTCCCGCGGCCGGTTTCGAGGAGCTGACGCGGATCTGTGCGCGGGCATGGCCGCCGCTGGAGAGCGAGCCGCTCGGTGCGTGGACGCTGCGCGCGGCGGACGGATTCACCCGGCGGGCCAATTCGGCGCTGCCGCTGGGCGACTCGGGCCTGCCGCTCGACGAAACACTCGCGCGAGTGAAGGCCTGGTATGCGGAACGAGACCTTCCGGCGTACGTACAGGCCGGGACCGGGGCCGAGGGCGCGCAGGAGCTGCTGTGCGCGGAGCTGGAGGCGCGCGGCTGGGTCCGCGAGGTCTCGGCGCAGGTCCGGATCGCGGCACTGGCGCCGATCGCGGACGTGCCGGACTCCGTCTCACAGGGTGGATGGCAGGTCGAGCTCTCCCGCACCTGCGACGCGGCCTGGCTGGCCCGCTACCAGCGGACCGGGACCCCGCGGCCGGCGGTGGTGCAGGTGCTGTCGTCGGGACCCTCCGTGTGGTTCGCCCGGGTCGCGGCGGGCGAGGGGACGGCGGCGATCGGACGCCTGGTCGTGGACGGCCGGTGGGCCGGTTTCGCGGCCGTCGAGGTGGCTCCGGAGTACCGCCGCCAGGGCCTGGGGACGGCCGTCATGGCGGCCCTGGCCCGGCAGGCGCTGGACGAGGGCGCCTCGGCGGCCTGGCTGCAGGTGGAGGCCGACAACGCCGCGGCGCGGGGGCTGTACGACGGGCTGGGCTTCGCCACGCACCACGCGTACCACCACTACCGCGCGGTGTGAGCGTCGTGGGTTTCCGGGACAGGTTCGCGGAGGAGGCCCGGTCGGAGCGGCCGGACCTGGCACTGCTGTGTCTGCTGCTGGCGGCGGAGGGCGATCCGGGGCTGGACGAGCGGCGCATCGACGAGGCTCAGATCGAGCTGGACCGCCTCGCGGGAATGCTCCCCTACGCCCCGGGGAGTGCGCGCGCCTGGGCCTCGGCCGTCGCCGGCCTGCTGGGCGAGCGCTGCGGGTTCCACGGCCGTCCGGCCGATTACGAACGGCTGGAGTCCTCGCTGCTGCACGAGGTGCTCAGACGGCGGCGGGGTCTGCCGATCCTGCTGTCCGTGGTGTGGATCGAGGTGGCGCGGCGGGCCGGGGCCCCCGTGTACGGGGTGGCGCTGCCCGGCCACTTCGTGGTGGGTTTCGGCGACCCGGAGGAGCGGGTGCTCGCGGATCCGTTCGCGGGCGGCCGGCCGCTGACCGGTACGGACGCGGAGCTGCTGGTGGTGGGCGCGACGGGCGCCCCGCTGGATCCCTCGCTGCTCCAGCCGGCCCGGGTGCCGGACATCGTGCAGCGGATCCTGAACAACATCCGGGCCTGGGCGGCGCCCCGCCCGGAGCACTCGGCGGTGCAGCTGTGGGCGCTGGAGCTGGCCCTGCTGATGCCCTCCCACCCGGCGCGGCTGCGCTACGAGCGGGCTCAACTGCTCGTCCAGCGCGGGGACTTCCTCCAGGGCGCCGACGAGCTGGAGGCGTACGCCGAGATCATGGCGGTGGTCGACCCGGACGCGGCCTCGTCGATGCGGCGCCAGGCCTCGGCGGCGCGGGCGATGCTGAACTGAGCGGGTCCGGCAGCGGGCCGGATCCAGTGCCGGTCCATGGCCGGATCGCGCCGCACCGACGGCGCGACCCGGCCCTTTCTCCCGCGCGGCGCCGGGCCCGGCCGGGAGGAGGGCCCGCGGACAAGACCTGCGGACACGACGGAGCCCCTGCCCGTTCCCGGACAGGGGCTCCCGCCTGCGTGCCGGCGCGGGCTAGCTGGGGTCGGTGTCGATGGTGACGATCCGCTCCGCGGGGGTCTTGCCGCGCAGCGCCTTGGCGAGCGCACCGGCGACGTCCTGCGGGGTGACCGCGGTCCGCTCGCCCGTACCGCGCATGATCGTGACGCCGTCGAAGGTCTTCCCGTACAGCTCCTTCAGCGCTTCCAGGTTGTACGTCTCGACGAGCTTCCCGTCGACGGCCTTCATACCGAGGATCTTCGGCAGGGACCGGGCGGGGCCGAAGGGGATCCCGGCTCCGGCGCCCGCCTTGATGGTCACGTTGCCGGACATGGCGGGCTCCGCGAAC
Source organism: Streptomyces sp. NPDC037401 (assembly GCF_055602345.1). Taxonomy (NCBI): domain Bacteria; kingdom Bacillati; phylum Actinomycetota; class Actinomycetes; order Kitasatosporales; family Streptomycetaceae; genus Streptomyces; species Streptomyces sp. NPDC037401. The sequence continues at coordinate 66,712 of NZ_JBVJWO010000010.1, read as the reverse complement.
TCCTTCATCGCCCGGTCCAGCTCGGCCTGGTCGATCACCGGCTCGCGCGTGGTGACGGGGAGCTCCAGGGCCGCGGCCGAGCCCGTCTCGATCTGGGCCCGGTAGGCCTTCTTGACGGCCTCGAGCGACTGGTCGACGTCGAGTCCCTGGCCGGCCTCGCCGGGGACGGCGGTGACCTTGTTCGGCTCGAACTTGATCGTGCCCTCGACGACGCTGCCCACGCCCCCGGCGAGGGTCTGCAGCGCGGCGCGCAGCTTCTCCTCGTCCACGGGGATCTCCGGCTCGGCGGTCCGCGAGTCGCCGAACAGCGAGCCGACGACCGAGACGGGGTTGTAGTCGCTGCCCTCGGCGCCGCGCACCGTGGCCTGGGTGTCCAGGCGCAGGCCGGCTTTCTCGGGCTTCAGCTCGACCTGCTTGCCGCCGATGCTGAGCTGGAGCGGGGCCGCGGCGCGCTTGCCGAAGGCCTGGTCGAGGGTGCTGAGGGCCTCCTCGCGGGTGCCGCCGATGTCCACGCCGAGCACGGTGGTGCCCTTGGGCACGTCGGAGTGGTTCAGCAGCAGGCCGGCGCCGTACGCGACACCGAGCAGGGCGGCCACGCCGGTGCCGACGAGCACCAGGCGGGAGCCCTTGCGGACCCCGCCCTTCTTGGGCTCGGGCGCCGGGCGCTGCGGGGGCGCGACGGTCTCGTCGTGCTCCGGGGGCAGCGGGGGTACGGGGCCGCCGGGGAACTGCTGGACCGGCTGGACCACGGGCACCGGGCCGCGCCCGTCGGCCGGCATCTCGGGGCCGGGCCACTGCCGGATCGCCGTGGTGTCGTCGTCGCGCCGCGGAGCCGCGACCGGCATGGTGCCGAGGGCGGGTCCGGTGGTCGGCCCGGCGGGGCCGTTGGCACCCGGGGCGTACGGCATGCCCGCGTGCGGACCGCCGGGGGCCTGCGGGGCGGCCGGGTAGCCGGGACCCTGCGGGCCGGGGCCGCCGTATCCGGGGCCGGGGCCCTGCGGACCGGGGCCGCCGGGGCCGAAGCCGTTGTTCGTGCGGGCCGCGAGGCCCGGGGCCGGGCGGCCGCCGGGAGCGGCCTGGGGACCGCCGGGGCGTCCGGGAGCGCCGGCCTGGCCCATCCCGGGAGCACCGCCGGGGCGGCCGGATGCGACCGGGCCCGGTCCCGCGGGCGCGGCCGGGGCGCTGCCGAAGACGCTGCCCGCGGCCGCGGCTCCGGCGCCGAGGCCGGGCCTGGCGGGGCCCGAGGCCCCGACCGGTCTCGTCGGCAGGCCGGTGCGCGGCGGAAGCGCTGCGGCGGGCCGCGGGCCCGCGCCGGGGCCGCTCAGCGGCCCAGATCCGGTGTTCATGTCAGTCCCCCCGATACTGGCCGGGGCAGGCCCTGTGCCGGCACCGCCGCCTCCGCCCGGCCCGAGGGCGGGACGAGCGGCCGGTGCGGGCAGGGCAGCCCCCTTGCGCGGAGCGAACCAGTTGCTCTGCTGGTCCGCCTTCGGCCCGTCGGCCGGCGCGGAAGCCGCGGACGGCTCCGCGGGCTTGGACGCCTCTGCGGAGGCGTCCGGTTCCGCGTCCTCGGCAGACACGGGCGTGCGTACGACGACCGGCGGGATCGGCCGCGAACCCGGGATGTTGATCCGGATGCGCGTCGTCAGCGTGGTCTCCGTCTTGCGCTCTTCCGACTCCGGGGAAGACGGTGAAGGCTTCGTCATGTCTTGCTCCTCCGGAGCGTCCGCCGCCGTGTCCGCCGACGGATACTGGCGGGATCCGTACGGCGGCGTACCCGAGGGGTAAGCGGCTCCACCGCGCCCCTTGGGCCCGGAGGACGAACTGTCAGTTTCACGACTCAAGGCAGGTTCTCCCGGTTGGCTCCGCCGCCCGTCATACCGTGCGCGGGCAGCTCGGCGGCCCGTCCACCATACTGGCCGCCGCCGGGGCGCAACTGACCACCGGGGGAAGCGAGGTTCCTGTGCGCACCCGGTGAATACGGCGCGGACGGGCTTCACAACCCCCTGGCAGCGACCCGGCGTCGGCCCGAAGGGTATGTCATCTTCCGCTTCTCGCGGCCGAAACCGGCCGGGTCGGGCGACCCTGAAGGGTGGCACACATCACAGCAGCGACGATGCCACCCAGCATGTACACGTACGTCCCGATTGTCGGGGCGTAGAGGTTGTCGCCCTCGGGGCGCGGCGAGACGTAGAAGACCAGCACGCCGAGCCACCCCAGGGCGGTGGCGCCGACTCCGGACGGGCCGCCCATCGCGACCCGGCCGCCGAGGAAGCAGCCGATGCTGCCGAGGAGCGCGAGGAGCAGGCCGAAGGGCGGCCAGGCGCCGACGACGAGCCCGCCGGCGAGTCCGGTCAGGGCGCCGACGACGGCCAGCAGGACGAAGAGGGCGATCCGCCCGGCGCTCGGTACGCCGCCGCCGGTCATGCGCCGGTCCCGGCGAAGAGGTCGTGCTCGCGCTGCCCGGCGGCCGCTCCGGAACGGCCGCGGACCAGTTCGTAGTACTCCCGGGGGAGCAGCGGCTGCCCCAGGTCGTTCGAGAGCGCGAAGAAGGGGCCGTCCACGGCGATCTGCGTGGCGTGGGCGCGCATGGCGGCGGCCTTGGCGTCGGCGTACTTCTCCTCGCCCGGCTCGCCGCCGATCTCCGCGGTGATCCGCTCGTCGTCGACCACACCGGGCACGTCGGCGACCGCGCCGATGCCCGAGTAGCCGGAGGCGGCCCCCCGCCCGACGTGGTCCCGCAGCCGCGCGAAGCCCGCTTCGATCACCGAGCGCGGCACGCGGTTCCAGTAGATCTTGGCGATCGTGTGCGGCTCGCCGAGGTCGCGCCGGTACGCCTGCTCCGCGGCGAGGTCGGCGGCCCGCATGGCCACCCGGTGCGCCTGGATGTGGTCCGGGTGTCCGTACCCGCCGTCGGGGTCGTACGTGACGAGGACCTGGGGGCGGACCCGGCGGATCACCTCGACGAGGTACGCGGCAGCCTCGTCGACGTCGGCCTCCCAGAAGGCGCCGCTGCGGTGGTTCTGCGGGACGCCCATCATCCCGGAGTCCCGGAACCTGCCCGGGCCGCCGAGGAAGCCGTGGTCGGCGACGCCCAGTTCGGCCATGGCCGCGTCGAGCTCGCCGATCCGGTGGGGGCCCAGGGCGTCCTCGCGGTCGGCCGTCAGACGGGCGAGCTCGGGCGGGATGACCTCGCCCTCCTCGCCCAGGGTGCACGTCACCAGCGTGACGTGGGCGCCCTCGGCCGCGTACTTGGCCATGGTGGCGCCGTTGTTGATCGACTCGTCGTCCGGATGCGCGTGCACCAGGAGCAGACGACGGGCGGGAAGACCGTTCATGCGCACAGCCTACGAGGCGGGTCCTACAACTTCAGGCCGCCGATCACGTCTGCCACGTTCGTGGTCAGATCCCTCATGGTGGGTGCGAGGGTGGAGCTGGAGAGGTAGAACCCGAGCAGCACGCAGACCAGCGCGTGTCCCGGCTTGAGTCCCGATTTGCGGACCAGCAGGAAGACGACGATCGCCAGCAGCACCACCGCCGAAATCGAGAGTGCCACGGCGGTTCACCTCCACATCTGTTCGCTCTTGCCCGGACGATTCAACAATCAACAGCCATGACGGCAGCGTCAGCACGTGGCGGAGTCATACCCGCACGCGCCATGCGTTACGGATCATAACTATCCGTGCCGACAGTTCTGCTGGTCGCATTGGTGCATCGAGGGGGCGCATGGCCCTCCCGGGCCGGGGCGCACGGCTCCCCGTGAAGCGCCCCTCCGCCCGGAAAACGCGAGCGGCCGGCCGGGAGGTCTGCACCTCCCGGCCGGCCAACGGCACCCGCACGGCCGTACGCTCTCCAGACTGGCCGGTTCACATATCGGTGCTGCGACGGTGAAGTTGCCTGCGTGTTAACGAAGTTGATGGGTATTTATCGTCCCATTTCAGCCCCTCCGGCGAGCCCGTCGGCAGCGGTGGCGCACCGTGCGGCGAGCCCCTCGACCCGCTGCCGGAACGCCTCGCCCTCGGGGCCCGGCCAGTCGAGCGCGGCGGCGCAGTCGCGCAGCCGCCGGGCCTGCTCGTGGAGCACGGCCGCATGGGCGCGCAGCCCCTCCACGGCCGAGACGGCGGTGCGCGGCGGCGCGGACTCCGCCCGCGGACCGGGGATCGCCTGGCCGGTATTCGACGGTCCGGAGGGGCCCTGACCGGGAACGCCGGGGTCCGGGAGGCTCGTCACAGGGTCCTCCAGGGGGCGAAGGCGTTGGTCACGCCGTCCAGGGCGGGGCCGAGTTCGGGGTGGTGGCGCAGCAGCACGGTCACCATCGTGTTGCGGTCCACCCACTCCAGGCCTTCCGCGGTGTAGATCTCCGGGCGGTAGTCGACGGTGAAGAAACGGTCGCTTTTCAGCCGCCTGCTGGCCATCAGGATGAAGATCCGGAAGAGGGAGTCGCTGAAGCCGAAGCCGGCCGGGCGCGGCTCGGCGAGATTTCCGACCAGGGTGTCGACCCGGTCGAGCCTGCCCTCGTAGAGATCCTTGAGCAGCGGGGTGTCGGCGGGGTGCCCGCCGGTGAGTTCCTCGAAGGAGCCGACCGGCCGCTTGCGCAGCATCCGGCGGTAGGCGTTGTAGCGGGGGATGCCGCGCTCGCGGTCGCGCAGGATGTCCACGGTGCCGAGGTCGATGTGCTCGCCGGTGAGCCGGGCCAGGTTGCGCAGCGCGTCGGGGTGGTTGTGCAGGACGAGCGCGCCCGGGTTCGCGACGCCGAAGGAGTAGAGGAGGTCGCTGGTCCCGTACGTGTCCACGGCGGTGCGGGTGGTCGCGCCCTGCATGTCGTCGAAGCCGATGCTGCGGCGCACCCCGCCCGCGCGGTGGTCGCGTACGACCAGCTCGTCGGGGATGAGGGGGTGCAGGCGGTACGCGGAGACGAACTCCTCGGTCATCGAGAAGGGCGCGGCGTGGTGGTCGGTCGGGGAGCCGGGGATGCCGCTGAGCATCTCGCTCGCGCCGACGCGGCCGAACCTCCGGCTCACCCAGCGGGGCAGGACGCCGTACCAGTTGGCGTTCATCGCCTTGTGCAGCACCGGGGTGTCGAGGATGCCCGGGGTCCACTCCACCGTGTGGATCTTCGCCATGAGGGCGGTGTTGACGAGCCGCGCGGTGTGGAAGACCCGCTCGTCGTCCCAGGTGGGGTAGTGGGAGCGCAGGTGGTCGCAGATCGCGTTGTGCTCCTTGGCGAACAGCGTGTGGAGCAGGGAGAGCCCGGCCCAGTAGTCGCTGTTCATGCCCGTCCAGTCCAGGCATTCCCTTCCGGGGCGCGGGTCGGCGGGCAGCCGGCCGCCGTCGAGCGCGAGCTTGCCCTCCTCGCCGGTGCGCAGCGCACGGCAGCGGGCCTCGTCGGAGCCGTAGATCTGCGAGCCGTCCCACCAGTGGGTGACGGTGTTCTCGTAGGTGGGCGGGGCGTCGGGGGTGGTGTGGGCGACCGGGTCGGGGCGGGTGCGGTTGATGCGCATCGGGCAGCTGCCGCCCTGGGCGCCCCAGTCGTCGTCGGCGGCGAGGGGGACGGTGAAGGGCTCGGCCTGTTCGTTGTCCCCGTGGTTGGCCCAGCCGTGGTTCTCGAACTGGATCCAGGCGGCCGCCAGCAGGTTGAGCGTGGGCGCGGGGACGAAGCTGCGGCGCGCGAGCAGCTGCCGGCTGATCTCCCGCGGGCTGGGCGACATCAGCTGCTCGTCCGGCTCGGGGAAGACGAGGTGCAGGGGCGCGTTGCGGTCGAGCCGGGTGCCGACGCGGCCCATGTCCTCGTCGTACGGGTCGTAGCCGGAGCCGTCGTACGAGCGGTGGGGGGCGAGGTCCGCGGTGCTGCGCCGGGACCGTTCGCCGCCCGCGCCGAAGGTGTCGTGCAGATTCTTGCGGCGCAGGTCGTCGCGGAGCACGCGGAGGTTCAGCAGGCCGACGGGTCCGGGGAGTTCGTGCCATTCGCGGGTGCGGTTGATGCGGGCGAAGGCGGCGGAGCCGAGTCGTTCGAGCAGGCCGGGCGGCCCGTACGGGGGTACGGGCGGGGCCGGGGTCGCCTGCCGGGCGGCCTGCGGAGGGACGGCGGCGCTCTGCGCGGACTCGGTGCCGGTGGTCGTCTCAGTCATGGGAGGGTGCGGTTCCTAGCGGTCGTAGAGCTGGAAGAGCCGGTGGGCGGTGACCTTGCCGCGGAACGGCGCGAGCTCGGCGTCGACGTGGGCGCGGGCCTGCGGCACGTCGAACTGGAGGTTGTGCGCGTACCGTTCGGCGGCGTGGCACAGCGGGAAGTTGTGGGTGTCGTCGGTCCAGGTGAACTCGGTGAACTGCGCGGGCAGGGCGTACGGGGAGACCGACGAGCGGCCTTCCAGGCTGGGCACCACGTCGTGCTCGTTGACGAGCGAGCTGACGCGGGTGGCGGGGTCGGCGGGCCGCTTGCCGTCGACGGGCGAGCCGATGGCCACGACCCGGGTGACCCGGTAGACCGCGCAGAAGTCGCGGTCGGCGGCGAGGTTCATGGCGGTGATCCCGCCGAGGCTGTGGCCGACGAGGGCGATCTCCGCGCCGGAGGGCACCACCTCGCGGACGGCCTGGGTGACGGCGCGGGAGTACGGGGTCGACGGGCGGGCCACGGCGTGGATGGCGCCGAGCAGGTCCTGCGGACTCTCGTGGCTCGCGCCGTCGGAGGCCATGCCGGCGAGCTGCACGACGTACCGGACGCCGTCGTCGGGGCCGGTGACGCGTTGGATGAGCAGGGTGCCGTCGGTGCCGATGGTGTCGATGTTGCGGAGGTAGCCGGCGATGGTGCCGGACCGGTCGAGCCGGTCGAGCAGTCCGGCGCCGGCCGGCTTCGGCTCGGCGCGGCCGGGCCCGCGGTCGAGGAAGGCCCAGATCCGGCTGCTGATGCCGAGGAGGGGTTCGCCGGTGGTCAGGGTGCGGCCGGTGGCGATCTCCCAGCCGGCGGCGTCGTTGAACGGGTTCTCGTCGGTGAGGGCGTTCCAGGCCAGGAGGTCGGCGAAGGAGGGCGCGAGCAGCGCGAACGCGCGCTCGGAGCCCTGGCTGCCGAGGATCGCCTTGAAGGCGCGTACCGCCTCGCCCTGCCGGTCCTGCGCGACGGCCCTGATCACCCGGGCGGTGTCGGGGTCGCCGAGGAGTTCGGGGTGCGCGACGGCGGCGGCCCGGACCCGGGCCGCCAGCCCGGCGACGGCGAGGCTGACGGCGAGGCTCTCCCGGCTGGTGAACACCCCGGCGAGCCAGGCGGCCCGCCCGAGCGGGCCGGTGCCGGGGCCGCGGGGGGCCCAGCCGAGACCGGCGCGGTCGGTGAGCACGCGGACCAGGCGGCGGCGGACGGCACGGGGGGTGCCGCGGCCGACGGCCAGGCCGGTGGCGTAGCGGGCGGCCTCGGCGACGGCGTCGGCGGCGGTGGCGAGTTCACGGCAGAGCGCGTGCAGCGACTGCACGTCCGGCGTCGGGAGCGGGCCGGCTGCCGCCTGCTCTGTGGCTTCGGCTTCGGGCATGGCTGGTGGTCCTCCTGGTCGTCGTGTGCGGTCCGTCTGGAGCGGGCTCCTGTTCCCCCGCCCCGCCCCTCCCCGAAACCCCGTCTCGCCGCTCCCCGCCCGGCGAACGCCCCCGTCACCCCCGCAGGGGCTCCGCCCCGCGCCCCCGCGCCCCAATCGCCGGCGAGGCTCGATCACCCGGGGCAGGGCCTGACCCGTCCCCCGGGGACCAATCCGGCCGCCCGGGCCGAATCCAGCCCCACCGGGGGCGAATCCAGCCCCGCCGGCGTTTGGGGCGCCGCCGGAGGCAAGGGCGATCCCGCCCGGAGGCAAGGGCAGGCGGGAGCCGGCGAGGCGGGTCAGAGGGGGTTCAGGGTGAGGCGGACGGGGTGCGGGGGGATGCCCGGGAGGGGACGGCGGGGGTCGAGGGCACTCGGTGCCGCAAGCCCCACCCGCTTGCCCCGCAGCACCGCACCGCAGACCGCCGCTCCCACCAGCAGCCCCAGCCGGTCCCCCGGACACCGCCCCCCGCCATGGCTGAACGGCGCCATCCGCGTGTCCCGGTCCGCGTCCCGCTCCAGCCACCGCGCCGGTACGAACAGCTCGGCCGCCGCCACCGTCTCCGGGTCCCGCTGGTGGAAGCCCATCGGCACCAGGACGTGCGTACCCGGCGGGTAGGCGGCGCCCCGCCACACCGTCTCCTTCCGCGTCACCCGCACCAGGTCCGGCACGATCGGCCACAGCCGCAGCGCCTCCTGGAGACAGGCCTTCATCCGGGTGTCGTTGCCGCGGGCCGCCTCCTGCTCCGCCGGGTACGCCGCGAGCAGCAGCAGCGTCCGAGCCACCATCGGGGCGCACGCGTCCATCGCCAGCAGCCAGTGGTGCGCCTGGCCGACCCGGTCGAGCTCGGGGAAGTCCGGATCGGCCGGGACCGACATCGCGCGCCCGACGAGCGTGTGGGGCGGGGCGTCCGCCGCGTACTGCTCCAGGCGCGCGGCGACCTCGCGGTACAGCGCCTGGTTCGGCGCGTTGCGCCCCTTGCGCATGCCGAGCCAGTTCGCCTCCTCCCGCAACCGCACCAGGCCCCGGTGCAGCCGGTCGTCGCCCGCCGCCCGGTCGCCCAGGACGATCCGGCGCCCGATCCGCTCCAGCACCCGCTTGATCACGGCGTGTTCGAGCACGCCCGGCTCGGTCAGCGGCGCGCACTCCTCGGTGATCACCGCCCGGAACTCCGCGCACGAGGGGTGCTCGGCCCGGTCCGCGGCCAGGGCGCGGTCGTTGACCTCGCGGCGGGCCTCGCGCAGCGCGCCGTGCGAGCAGATCACCCCGGTCGGCTCCAGGACCTCCAGCATCCGGACCTTGTCGACGGCGTCCAGCGCGAGGCGTTCGACCGGTTCGGCGAAGAACTGCGCGATGTCCGCGGGGTCGAACAGCACCAGCATGTCCCCGGACAGCGCCCGGATCCGCACTGGCGCTCCCCCGTACCGGGAGCGCAGTGTCCGCAGGGTCGCGGCCGACCAGTCGTACTGGCCGAGGGAGCCGAGTGCGCCGGACACGCGCGGCCGGGGGGCCGCGATGCCCCGTACGAACGCGGGCAGCGTGTGGGTGAGCGCGAAGCGCAGGGTCTCGGCGCGCCCGGCCTGTACGGGCCGGGCGAAGGCGGCCGTGCGGGGCGCGCTGCCCGTGGGGGCCGGGGTCGTCACCTCTGTCATGCCTCGACCACCTTGCCGGGGTTGAGCAGGTTCTTCGGGTCGAACAGCCGCTTCAGGCCGCGCTGGAGCTCCAGGCTGACCGGGTCCAGCTCGCGGGTGAGCCAGTCCCTCTTGAGGATGCCGATGCCGTGCTCGCCGGTGCTGGTGCCGCCGAGGGCGAGGCCGGCGGCCATGATGTCGTCGTAGGCGGTCTGGGCCCGGCGGAACTCCTCCGGGTCGGACTCGTCGAAGACGACGGTCGGGTGGAGGTTGCCGTCGCCGGCGTGCCCCAGGGTGAAGATCCGCAGTCGGTGCCGGGCGGCGATCTCCTCGATCGTGCCGACGAACTTGGCCAGTTCGGAGCGCGGCACGGCCACGTCCTCGATGAACGCCGTCGGCTTGCCGGGCAGGGTCGCGGCCAGCGCGCCGAGCGCCGGGGTGACCAGCCTGCGGGCCTCGATGATCTGCCGGGACTCCTCGGGGGTGGTCGATGTGACCACTTCGAGGGCGCCCGCCCTGGTGCAGAGCAGCCCCATCGCGGCGAGGTCGCGGGCCGCCGCGGGCAGCTCGGGGGCGTCGCTCTGGATGATGAGGGTGGCGTCGCTGCCGGGCTTGAGGAGCGAGCCGCCGAAGTCGGCGACGGCCTGCGAGGTGGCCCGGTCGAGGAGTTCCAGCGCCGACGGGACGTGTCCGGCCGCGGTGATGGCGGCGACGGCGTCGCCGGCCGCGGTGAGGCTGGGGAACTGCGCGAGCAGCGAGAGGGCGGCGGGGCGGGCGGGCCGCAGGGCGAGCGTGGCGCCGACGACGACGGCGAGGGTGCCCTCGGAGCCGACGATCAGCCGGGTCAGGTCGTACCCGGCCACGCCCTTGGCGGTGTCGCGGCCGGTGCGCAGCCGCCTGCCGTCGGGCAGGACCAGGTCCAGGCCGAGGACGTAGTCGGCGGTGACCCCGTACTTCACGCAGCAGATGCCGCCGGCGGCGGTGGCGATGTTGCCGCCGATGGTGCAGCGCTCCCAGGAGGCGGGGTCGGGCGGGTAGCTGAGGCCGTGGGCGGCGACGGCGTCGGCGAGGCCCTTGGTGGTGACGCCGGGCTCGCAGCGCACCAGCCGGTTGCCGGGGTCGATCTCGGTGATCCGGTCCATCCGGGTGGTGCTGAGGACGACGCAGCCGTCGGTGGCGTTGGCGGCTCCGGCGAGCCCGGTGCGGGCGCCCTGCGGGACGACGGGGACGCCCAGTTCGTACGTGGTGCGCAGGACGGCCGCCACCTGTTCGGCGGTCCGCGGCCGGGCGACGGCGGCGGGCGTGCCGTGCGCGGAGAAGGGCGCCGAGTCACGGGAGTGGGCGGCCAGTTCGGCAGGGTCGGTGAGCAGCTCGCCGGGCTCGGGGAGCGCGTCGCGCAGGCGGGTGAGGAGGGCGGTCAGGAGGGGGGTGTCGGTCGACATTCCGGCCTTTCGGGGGGTGTGCCGGGAGGTCCGCCGACCGGGTCCGGCCCCGGTCGGCGGCCCCTGCTAGAGGGTGGGGAGTTCGGTGGTGACCGGTACGTCGATGAGCACCGGGCCGTCCTGCTGCTGCGCGGAGTCCCGTACGAGCTTGGTCAGTTCGCCCGCCCCGGCGACCTGGTGGGTGCACAGGCCGTAGCCCTGGGCGACGGAGACGATGTCCAGGCCGGGGATGTCGAGGCCGGGGGCGCCCTGGGCGTGCTCGACCTGCGCGAACCACTGGAGGATCGCGTAGCGGGCGTTGCTCAGCACCACGAAGGTGACCGGAACCTTGTACTGGGCGGCGGTCCACAGCGCCTGGACGGCGTAGTGGATGGACCCGTCGCCGATGACGCAGACGACGGGCCGGTCGGGGGCGCCGAGCTGGGCGCCGACGGCCGCGGCCGCGCCGAAGCCGAGGCCGCCGCCCGCGGAGAAGAGGTACGAGCCGGGGGTGGAGATCCGGGTCGCCTCGTGGAACTGCGGGACGTTGGAGGGGGATTCGTTGACCCACAGGGTGTTCTCGGGGGCGCCCTGTGCGATGGCCTTGAGCGCGGCGAGCGGGCTGAGCACCCCGCCCTCGGGCTCGGCGTAGCGGACCTCGCGGGTGACGGGCCGGACCGGTGCGCCGGCCGGCAGGCGCTCGGCGAGCGCCCGCGCGGTGAGGGCGAGATCGGCGACGAGCGCGTCCCCGACGGGGGCCTTGGCGGCCTCGTCGGCGTCCCGGGTCAGCAGTACCAGTTCGGCGCCTTCGGGGAGGATCTCGCCGGGCACGTACGGGTAGTAGCGGAACACCTGCGCGCCGACGACCAGGACCAGGTCGTGCCCTTCGAGGCAGCGGGAGAGCGGGCCGATGGCGGGCGGCAGGTCGCCGCGGAACTGCAGGTGGGTCCGCGGGAAGGACACCCGGGCGGAGGCGGGGGCGGCCCATACGGGCAGTCCGGCGCGCTCGGCGAGCGCGAGGACGTCGTCCCAGGCCCCGGAGTCGTCGACGTCGTCGCCGACGACGAGGACGGCGGAGCGGGCGCCCGCGATGCGGTCGGCGAGCGCGGTGACGGCGTCGGGGGCGGGCAGGGAGGCGTGGCCGACGCGGCGCGCGGCGGCGGCCTGCGCGGCCCGCTCCTCCTGCTCCGTGAGCCGGGCGTCCATGTCGTCCATGGGCAGGGACAGGAACACCGGCCCGCGGGCGGGGGTTTCGGCGATGTGTACGGCGCGGGCGAGTGCGGGTGCGACGTCGGCGGGGCGCGGGGGCTCGTAGGCCCACTTGACGGCGGGCTGCGGGAGCAGGGTGGCCTGCGGATTGGTGAGCAGGGCCTCGGCCGTCATCATCGCCCGCACCTGCTGCCCGGCGGTGACGACCATCGGGGTGCGGTTGGCCCGGGCGTTGAGGATGGCCCCCATGGCATTGCCGGTGCCGGGCCCGGTGTGCAGGTTCACCAGCGAGGTGGTCCCGGAGGCGAGCGCGAACCCGTCGGCCATCCCGACGACGACGGCCTCCTGGAGCCCGAGCACGTACCGGAAGTCCTCGGGGAACTGCTTGAGCATGGGGAGCTCGGTGGACCCGGGATTCCCGAAGACGGTGGTGATGCCGCGTGTCCGCAGGACGTCCAGGACTGATTCACGAACCGTACGCATGGGGGATCCTCCGCAGCGGGCTGACAACTGTCGGTGATCAACCCACCACACTGCGTGGATCTTTACAAAAGCGTCCCGCTGTCGACTACGCCCTGCTATAGGCGGCTTCGGGGCCTGCTGTTCGGGGGGTGTCCACGGGCGCAGGGTCCACACGACGCCCGGAGATTCCCCCGAAAGGAGCGAGGCCCCGGCTCACAGCGGCGGCGGGGGCCCCGGTTCCTCCAGGGGCGCCGGCGGGGGCGGGAGGGTGCCCTCAGGGGGGACCACCTGCTTTTCCGCCGCGAAGTGGCACGCCGAGTCGTGCGCCGCCGGGCCGCCCGCTGCACGGAAGACCTCCGGGACCGCCAGCAGCGGGACCTCCGTCGCGCAGCGCTCCTGCGCCTTCCAGCAGCGGGTGCGGAAGCGGCAGCCCGAGGGGATGTTCGCCGGGGAGGGGACGTCGCCGGTGAGGATGATGCGTTCGCGGCGCTCGCGTGCGCCCGGATCCGGGACCGGGACCGCGGAGAGGAGGGCCTGGGTGTAGGGGTGGGTCGGGTGGTCGTAGATCTCCTCGTCCGTGCCCAGTTCCACGATCCGCCCGAGATACATGACGCCGACGCGGTCGGAGATGTGCCGCACGATCGACAGGTCGTGGGCGATGAAGACGTAGGACAGGCTGAACTCGTTCTGGAGGCGTTCGAGCAGGTTGACCACCTGGGCCTGGACCGAGACGTCGAGGGCCGAGACCGGCTCGTCCGCGACGATGATCTCGGGCTGGAGGGCCAGGCCGCGGGCGATGCCGATGCGCTGGCGCTGGCCGCCGGAGAACTGGTGCGGGTAGCGGTTGATGTACTCGGGGTTGAGGCCGACCACGTCCAGCAGGTCCTGGACCTTGCGGCGCCGGTCGCCCTTGGGGGCCACCTCGGGGTGGATCTCGTACGGTTCGCCGATGATGTCGCCGACCGTCATCCGCGGGTTGAGCGAGGTGTACGGGTCCTGGAACACCATCTGGATGTTGCGGCGGACGGCCTTCAGCGCCCGGCCGGACAGCTTGCTGATGTCCTCGCCCTTGTACGAGATCGAGCCGGCCGTCGGGCGTTCCAGGTGCACCAGCATCTTGGCCACCGTGGACTTGCCGCAGCCGGACTCCCCGACGATGCCGAGGGTTTCACCGGCCCTCAGGTCGAAGGAGACGCCGTCGACGGCCTTGACCGCGCCGACCTGCTTCTTGAAGAGGATGCCCTGCGTCAGCGGGAAGTGCTTGACCAGGTCCCTGACCTCCAGGATCGCGTCAGGCATGGAAGCACTCCTTCCAGAAGTGACAGGCGCTGCTGCGCGGCACCCGGGAGTCGGTCACCGGGTAGAGCGGCGGGACGTCGGTGCGGCACACGGCCTGGGCCATCGGGCAGCGCGGGTTGAAGGCGCAGCCGGGCGGGATGGCCAGCAGGTTCGGGGGCAGGCCCTTGATCGCGTACAGCTCGTGGCCCTTCTGGTCCAGGCGCGGGATGGAGTCGAGCAGGCCGCGCGTGTAGGGGTGGGCGGGGGCCTTGTAGATCTCGTGGACGGGTGCGGCCTCCACGATGCGGCCCGCGTACATCACGGCGATCTTGTCGGCCACGTCCGCCACGACGCCGAGGTCGTGGGTGATGAGGATCAGGCCCATGTTCAGTTCGCGCTGGAGTTCCGCGAGCAGGTCCATGACCTGGGCCTGGACGGTCACGTCGAGGGCGGTGGTGGGCTCGTCCGCGATGATCAGCGAGGGTTCCAGGGCCAGCGCCATCGCGATCATGATGCGCTGGCGCATGCCGCCGGAGAACTGGTGCGGGTAGTCGCCGACGCGTTCCTTCGCCGCCGGGATCTTCACCCGGTCCATCAGCTCGACGGCCTTCGCCTTGGCGTCCTTGCGGGACATCCCGCGGTGCACCTCGAACATCTCGCCCAGCTGGGCGCCCACGCTCAGCACGGGGTTCAGCGAGGACAGCGCGTCCTGGAAGATCATGGCCATCTCGGCGCCGCGGACCTTCCGGCGTGCGTCCTCCTTCATCTTCAGCAGGTCCTGGCCCTTGAAGAGGATCTCGCCCGCGGGGATCCGGCCCGGGGGCATGTCGAGGATGCCCATCACGGCCTGCGCGGTCACCGACTTGCCGGAGCCGGACTCGCCGAGCACGGCGAGGGTCTCGCCCTCGTCCACGGAGTAGTTGACGCCGTTGACGGCCTTGGCGACCCCGTCCCTCGTCTTGAATTCCACGTGCAGATCGCGGACTTCGAGCAGCATGGTGCCCACTCCTCAGCGCAGCTTGGGGTCGAGGGCGTCGCGCACCGCGTCGCCGAGCATGATGAACGCCAGCACGGTGATGCTCAGCGCCCCGGCCGGCCAGAGCAGCATGTGCGGCGCGTTGCGGATCTGCGAGGCCGCGTTGGAGATGTCGATGCCCCAGGACACGGTGGGCGGGCGCAGGCCCACGCCGAGGAAGGACAGGGTGGCCTCCAGGGCGATGTACGTGCCGAGCGCGATGGTGGCGACGACGATGACCGGCGCGACGGCGTTGGGCGCGACGTGGCGCAGCAGCATGCGGGAGTTGCCGGCGCCGAGCGCGCGGGCTGCCTGGACGTAGTCGTTCTGCTTGGCGGTGATGACGGATCCGCGGGCGATACGGGCGATCTGCGGCCAGCCGAGCAGCACGATGAAGCCGACGACGGGCCAGACGGTGCTGCTGGTGACGACGGAGAGGAAGACGAGGCCCCCGAGGATCACGGGGATGCCGAAGAAGATGTCGGCGATGCGCGAGAGCAGGGCGTCCCACCAACCGCCGAAGAAGCCGGCGAGGCCGCCGAGCAGCGAGCCGAGGAGGGCCGCGCCGAGGGTGGCGCAGACGCCGACGGTGATGGAGGCGCGGGCGCCGTAGACCGTACGGGTGTAGACGTCGCAGCCCTGGGTGTCGTAGCCGAAGGGGTGGCCCGGCTCGGAGCCCTCCTGGGATTTGGACAGGTCGCACTGGAGGGGGTCGCCGCTGGCGATCAGCTGCGGCCAGATCGAGATGACGACGAGGAAGAGGATCAGCAGCGCCGAGACGATGAAGACGGGGTTGCGGCGCAGCTGGTGCCAGGCGTCGGACCACAGCGACCGGGGCTTCTCGGACGGGCTGGTCGGACCGCCGGGGTCGAGCGGCTTCTCCAGGCTCTCGGCTTCTTCCAGCGCCAGGTCCATGGCTCCGCCCTGTCCGGTGGGTGCGATGGCCTCTCCCTCGCCGGGCTGCAGCGGGTCGTACGGCTCAGGCATAACGGATCCTCGGGTCCAGGACCGCGTAGAGCAGGTCGACGAGCAGGTTCGCCAGCAGGAAGACGATCACCAGGATGGTCACGAAGCCGACCACGGTGGGGGCGTTGTTGCGCAGGATGCCCTGGTAGAGCTGGTAGCCGACACCGTGGATGTTGAAGATCCGCTCGGTGACGATCGCGCCGCCCATGAGGGCGCCGATGTCGGTGCCGATGAACGTGACCACGGGGATCAGGGAGTTGCGCAGCAGGTGCCGGGTGATGACCCGGCGCCGGGGCAGCCCCTTGGCCACGGCGGTGCGGACGTAGTCGGCCTTGACGTTCTCGGCGATGGAGGTGCGGGAGAGGCGGGTGACGTAGGCGAGGGAGACGAGGGCCAGCACGATGCCCGGCAGGATCAGTTCGTTGAAGGGGGCGTCGGAGGAGACCGTGGGCCGCACCCAGCCCCATTTCACGCCGAGTACGTACTGGAGCAGGTAGCCGGTGACGAAGGTCGGGACCGAGATGATCACGAGGGTGAGCACCAGCAGGGTGGTGTCGATCGCCTTGCCCCGGCGCAGGCCGCTGATCACGCCGAGGCTGATGCCGACGACGATCTCGATGACGATCGCGACGATGGTCAGCCGCAGCGTGACGGGGAAGGCCGAGGCCATCAGCTCGGTGACCGGCTGGCCGTTGAAGGCGGTCCCGAAGTCGCCCTGGAAGATCTGGCCCATGTAGTGCAGGTACTGCTTCCACAGGGGCTGGTCGAGGTAGAGGTCCTTGCGGATGCGGGCGGCGGTGGCGGGGTCGGGGGCCTTGTCGCCGAAGAGGGCCGCGACCGGGTCGCCCAGCGCGTACACCATGAAGAAGATCAGGAAGGTGCTGCCGATGAACACCGGGATCATCTGGAGCAGCCGCCGGATTACGTAGCGTCCCATGGACGCCTCCAGACTCTTGACGGGCGGCCCGGCGCGGAGTCTCGCGCGCCGGGCCGTCCACTCCTAGTGACGAGGCGTCATCCGACCTTGATCTGGTCGTAGACCGGGACGCTGAACTGGTTGAGGGCCACGTTCGAGAGCCGCTCGGCGTAGCCGGCGCTGCCGTTCTGGTACCAGAGCGGGATCGACGGCATCTGCGCGGCGAGGATCTTCTCGGCGTCCTGGAACTTGGCGATCGCCTTCGCGGTGTCGCTCTCGCGGTTGGCCTCGTCGACGAGCTGGTCGAAGTCCTTGTTGCTGAACTTCCCGTAGTTGGAGGAGGCGCCCGTGTAGTAGAGGGGCTCCAGGAAGTTCTGGATCAGCGGGTAGTCGCCCTGCCAGCCGGAGCGGAAGGGGCCGGTCAGCTTGAAGGAGCTCTGCTGGTTGCGGAAGTCCGCGAAGGTGCCGATCGGGTTGACGGTGCAGACGGGGCCCTTGCCCAGGGCGTTGTTGATGCTGTTGCAGACGGCGTCCATCCACACGCGGTGGGAGCCGGTGTCCACGTTGGAGGTGATGGTCATCTTGCCGCCGGGCAGTCCGCCGCCGTCCTCGATGAGCTGCTTGGCCGCCGCGGGGTCGTAGGTGCAGAGCTCCCCGCACATGTCCTTGAACCCGCCCTTCTCGCCGAGCGCTGAGGAGGTCCAGTCCTTGGCGGGGCTGCGGGTGTCCTGGAAGATCTGCTTGGTGATCTCCTCGCGGTTGATGGCGCGGGAGATGCCCTGCCGGACCTTCTCCGTGCCCGCCTCGCTCCACTGCGGGTCGTACAGCGGGAAGGTGAGCGTCTGGATGATCAGCGCGGGCTGGTTGATGTACCGGTCGCCGAGGTCGTTCTTGACGTTCTTGAGCTGCTGCGCGGGCACGTCGTCGACGAGGTCGAGGTTGCCGGCGATCAGGTCGGTGTACGCGGTGTTGTTGTCGGTGTAGACCTTGAGGTCGACGCCGCCGTTCTGGGCCTTGTCCGGGCCGGTGTACTCCTCCCACTTGCGCAGCTTCATCCCGGTGCCCTTGGTGTAGGAGTCCACCGTGTACGGGCCGTTGCCGACCGGCTTGTCGAGCCAGGCGGCGTGGTCGGTGAAGAAGCTCTTGGGAAGCGGGGAGAAGGCCTGGTAGCCCAGGGTTTCCGGCCAGGTGGAGAACTTCTCCTTGAGGGCGACGGTGAAGGTCCTGGCGTCCTTGACGACCAGGCCCTTCATCGTCTTCGACTTCGGTTCGCCGCTCGCCGGGTGTACGTCCTCGTAGCCCACGATGTCGGAGAAGAACGGGGAGTTGTTCTGCTTGCTGCGCACGTCGGCGGCGTAGTTCCAGGCGTCGACGAACGACTGCGCGGTGACCGCCTCGCCGTTGCTGAACTTCCAGCCGTCCTTCAGCGTGATGGTGAAGTTCTGCTGGTCGGTGGTCTCGAACTTCTCGGCGACCATGTCGAGGGCCTCGCCGGTCTTCGGGTCGTAGCGCTTCAGGCCCCGGAACAGCATGTCGAGGACCTTGCCGCCCTGGACCTCGTTGGTGTTCGCCGGTTCCAGCGGGTTCTGCGGGTCACCCCAGGAAGAGCTCACGATCCCGGCACCGTCACCTCCGCCGCTGTCGCTCCCGCCGCCGCAGGCCGTCGCTCCGAGGGCGACGGCGACTGCACATGCGGCCCACTTGGCGTGGGTGGCTCCGCGCATGGAGTGCCTCCTCATGGCTCCCAAGTCATGCTTGGTCGTACTTAGGAGCCAATGTCACCCCACGATCAGGCGTACCGCACGTTATGCGCGGCCGTGCGGGAGCCGGTTCACCCTCCTGTGGAATGCCGTCACCGCAGGGTGACCTCCCAGGTGTCGACGGCGTAGTGCAGGCTCATGCCGTGCGCCTCGTACAGGGCGAGCGCGCCGGATTCGTTGAGGGTGTCCACGCCCAGCCCCAGGGTGTCCCGGCCGCGGGCCGCGTACACCCCGAACGCGTGCCTCAGCAGGTGGCCTCCGATGCCCCGGCCGCGCATGTCCTTGCGGACGCCGAGGTTGCGGACCCAGCCCATCGCGGCCCGGTCGTCGCGGCTGATCAGCACGGCGGCGTCGCCGTGGCCCTCCAGCGCCGCGATCCACACGAGCGACCAGTCGAGCCGGTCGGCGTCCAGGTCGTCGAGCCACTGCCGGTACGAGCGCGGGGTGTGGTCGAAGTGCTCGGCGAACGTGTCCTCGACCAGCTGGTGCGCCCGCCGCCGGTCCTCCTCGGCCCGGCAGTCCCGCAGGGTCAGCCCCTCGGGCGGCGCCGGCACCGGATCGGCGGCCGGGTTCAGCGGGCGCGTCAGCACCTGGTAGCGGCGCACCCGCTGCCAGCCGCGCACGGTGAGCCGGTACGTCTCCACGGTCGGCTCGGTGTTCAGGTGGAGGTGGACGACCGCCTGCGCCGCGCCGCCGGCCCGCGCCCGGGCCAGCGCCCGGTTCTCCATCAGGCCGAGCAGCCGCTCCCCCGCGTCCTGGTGGTCCGGCAGTACGTAGTGGTCCGTGTCGATGCGCTCGGGGTCCCCGTCGCACCACAGGGCGGCGTACGCGACGAGCCGGCCGTCCCGGAAGGCCAGCCACGAGTCGTTCGCGAGGTCCATTTCGGGGTGCCGCAGGTCCGCCTCCACCTCGTGGAGGTCGGTCTCGGGCCGTCCGATCTCCAGGACGTCGACGGCGTTGAGGAGGGCGCAGATGTCGGAGGCGTCGTTGGGCCCGGCGGGCCGTACGGTCAGCATCGGATCACTCTCGTACGCGGCCGGGGCCCGGGGCAAAGCGTTTACGGGGACGGGCCCCTCGGACTCCGGCGGGGCCGGGAACGGCGGAGGGCGCCCGGACCGTGGGAACGGTCCGGGCGCCCTCTGCGCGTACGGCGGGGATCAGGCCGACAGGACGGCCCGCTCCTCGGCGAAGTGGCACGCCGACTGGTGCGCGGCCGGCGAGTCCGAGCCCTGGAAGCGCTCCGGGACCGCGAGCAGCGGCATCTCGGTCGCGCACTTCTCCTCGGCCTTCCAGCAGCGGGTGCGGAAGCGGCAGCCCGACGGCGGGTTGGCCGGCGACGGGACGTCACCGGTGAGGATGATGCGGTCGCGGCCCTCGCGGGCCTCCGGGTCGGGGACCGGGACGGCCGACAGCAGCGCCTGGGTGTAGGGGTGCGTCGGGTGGTCGTAGATCTCCGAGTCGGTGCCGATCTCGGCCATCTTGCCGAGGTACATGACGCCCACGCGGTCCGAGATGTGCCGGACGATCGACAGGTCGTGCGCGATGAAGATGTAGGACAGGTTGAACTCGTCCTGCAGCTTCTCCATCAGGTTGATGACCTGGGCCTGGACGGACACGTCCAGCGCGGAGACCGGCTCGTCGCAGATGATGATCTCCGGGTTGAGCGCGAGGCCGCGGGCGATGCCGATGCGCTGGCGCTGACCGCCGGAGAACTGGTGCGGGTACCGGTTGATGTACTCGGGGTTGAGGCCCACCACGTCCAGGAGCTCCTGGACCTTGCGGCGCCGGTCGCCCTTCGGAGCCACCTCGGGGTGGATCTCGAAGGTCTCGCCGATGATGTCGCCCACCGTCATACGGGGGTTCAGCGAGGTGTACGGGTCCTGGAACACCATCTGGATGTTGCGGCGGACGGCCTTCAGCGCGCGCCCGGACAGCTTGGTGATGTCCTGGCCCTTGTAGAAGACCTCGCCCGCGGTGGCCCGCTCGAGGTTCATCAGCAGCTTGGCGACGGTGGACTTGCCACAGCCGGACTCGCCGACGATGCCCAGGGTCTCGCCCTGGTACAGGTCGAACGAGATGCCGTCGACGGCCTTGACCGCGCCGACCTGCCGCTTGAACAGGATGCCCTGGGTCAGCGGGAAGTGCTTGACCAGGTTGCGCACCTGGAGGATCGGCTCGCCCTTGGAGGTCAGGTCAGCCATGGATCGTCTCCTTCCAGAAGTGGCACGCGCTCTTGCGGCCCGGCAGCTCGCCGCCGTCCCGCTCGGTGACCGCGTGGAGCACGGGCACATCGGTGCGGCAGATGTCCTGCGCGGCGGTGCAGCGCGGGTTGAACGCGCAACCGCTCGGGATACGCAGGAGGTTGGGCGGCAGGCCCTTGATCGCGAAGAGCTCCTGGCCCTTCTGGTCCAGGCGCGGGATCGACTCCAGCAGACCCTTGGTGTACGGGTGCGCCGGGCGCTTGTAGATCTCGTGCACCGGAGCGGTCTCGACGATCCGGCCGCCGTACATGACGGCGATCTTGTCCGCGACGTCGGCAACCACGCCGAGGTCGTGGGTGATCAGGATGAGACCCATGTTCATCTCGCGCTGGAGCTCCGCGAGCAGGTCCATGACCTGGGCCTGGACGGTCACGTCGAGAGCCGTGGTGGGCTCGTCGGCGATGATCAGGTCCGGCTCCAGGGCCATCGCCATGGCGATCATGATGCGCTGGCGCATACCGCCCGAGAAGTGGTGCGGGTAGTCGTCCACGCGCGCCGCGGCGGCGGGGATCTTCACCCGGTCCATCAGCTCGATGGCCTTGACCTTGGCGTCCTTCTTGGACATGCCGCGGTGGACGCGGAACATCTCGCCGAGCTGGTAGCCGACGGTGAGCACCGGGTTCAGGGAGGACAGCGCGTCCTGGAAGATCATGGCGATCTTCTGGCCGCGGATCTTCCGCCGCTCCTCGGAGCCCATCTTCAGCATGTCCTGGCCGCGGAAGAGGATCTCGCCCTGCGGGATCTTGCCGGGGGGCATGTCGAGGATGCCCATGATCGCCTGCGCGGTCACGGACTTGCCGGAGCCGGACTCGCCGAGCACGGCGAGGGTCTCGCCGGCGCTGACGCTGTAGTTGACGCCGTTGACGGCCTTGGCCACACCGTCGCGGGTGTGGAACTCCACGTGCAGGTCGCGGACTTCGAGGAGCGGGCCCTCGTAGTCGTTCCCGTCACGCGGGGCGGGGACCGTCGCGGTCTTGTCGATGGTGGTCATTTACGCCCTCCTCAGCGCAGCTTCGGGTCGAGGGCGTTGCGGACAGCTTCGCCGAGCATGATGAACGCCAGGACCGTGATGCTGAGCATGATCGACGGCCACAGCAGGACGTGCGGGGCGACGCGGATCTGCGCGGCACCGGCCGAGATGTCGACACCCCACGAGACGGTCGGGGACGCGAGGCCCAGACCGAGGTACGACAGGGTGGCCTCGGCGGAGATGTAACCGCCGAGCGCGATCGTCGCGACGACGATCACGGGCGCCAGGGCGTTCGGAAGGATGTGCCGGAACAGGATCCGGATGGTGCTCGCACCCAGGGCCTGGGCGGCGTGCACGTAGTCGGCCTGCTTGACGGTGATCACGGCACCGCGCATGACGCGGGTGATCTGCGTCCAGCCCAGGAAGGCCAGAGCGCCGACGACCACCCACACGGTGCGGTCGGTGAAGGCCTGCAGGACGACCATGGCGCCGAGCAGGAACGGGATGCCGAAGAAGATGTCGGTGACCCGGGAGAGCACGGCGTCGATGACGCCGCCGAAGTAGCCGGAGAGCATGCCCATGATGCCGCCGACGACGGTGACGATCAGGGTGACGCAGACGCCGACGATGATCGAGGCACGGGTGCCGTAGATCAGGCGGGCGTACACGCTGCGGCCCTGGCCGTCGTAGCCGAACCAGTCGGGCGAGCCTATGGAACCCAGCTCCGGCTTGGTCAGGAAGTGCTTGACCAGGTCGCCCGTGGTGGGCGAGGCGCTGGTGAACCAGCTCGGGAACGCCGCGATGAGCAACAGGAAGAAGATCAGCACGGACGACACGATGAAGTACGGGTTGCGGCGCAGGTCGACCCAGGCGTCGCCCCACAGGCTGCGGGCCTTCTCGGCCTTCTGCGGCTCCACCGGCAGCGCGGGCGCAGCGGCCTCGTCGGCCGTGGCGGTGGCGGTCTTGGTGATGTCAGGCATAACGGATCCTCGGGTCCAGGACCGCGTAAAGGAGGTCGACGAGAAGGCTGGCAACGAGGTACACGATGACCAGGACGGTGACGACACCGACGACGGTCAGGCCCTCACGGCGGACGATCGACTCGTAGATCAGACCGCCGACGCCCTTGACGTTGAAGAGGCCTTCGGTGACGACCGCACCGCCCATGAGGGCGCCGATGTCGGTGCCGAGGAAGGTCACGACGGGGATCATCGAGTTGCGCATCAGGTGCACGCCGTAGACACGGCGCTTCGGCAGGCCCTTGGCCACCGCGGTGCGCACGTAGTCGGCACGGAGGTTCTCGGCCATGGAGGCACGGGTGAGGCGGGCCACGTATGCGAGGGACAGCGCACCCAACACAATGGCCGGGGCGATGAGTTCGCCCCACGTCTCTTCGATGCTGACGTTCGGCGGGATCCAGCCCAGCTGGTCCGAGAAGACCATGCGGACGATGAAGCCGAGGACGAACACCGGGACCGAGATGATCAGCAGCGTGAAGACCAGGGTCAGGCTGTCGGCGAGTCGGCCCGCGTTGAGGCCGGCGACGACACCGAGGCCGAGGCCGAGCACCAGCTCGATGAGGAACGCGAGGGCGGCGAGACGGAGCGTGACCGGGAACGCGTCCCCGATGACCTCGGTGATCTCACGGCCGCTTCGGATCTGCTCACCGAAGTTGAAGTGGAACAGGATGTCCGAAATGTAGTTCCAGTACTGCTGAAGAATGGGCTGGTCAAGCCCGTATTCGGCCCTGAGTCTGGCCAGGGTGGCCGGGTCGGTGCCCTTGTCTCCGAACAGTCCCGCCACGGGGTCGCCGGGCAGGGTGTACACCATCAGGAAGATCAGCAGGGTCGTCCCGAAGAAGACCGGGATCATCTGGAGCAGTCGTCGTGCGACATAGCGCCCCATCGTGCCTCCGTTTGAGAATGCGGCAGGAGCCAGGACAGGCCCTTCCCGGTGGCCCGTGCCGGATCGGCACGCGGACACCGTGGAAGGGCCCCCCGGTCACTGCGTAAAGGCCGGATGCGGGCCGACTCCCCGTCGGCCCACATCCGCACAGCGGACTACGTCAGTGGTTACTTCTTGGTGACCTGGACGTCTTCGAGGATCGGGTCGCCGTCCTGCGCGTACTTGACGCCGGAGACCTTCTCGGAGTAGCCCGCGTTGACCTTGTAGTACCAGAGCGGGATGGACGGCATGTAGTTGACCAGTTCCTTCTCGATGGCCTGGTACGCCGCCACGGACTCGTCCAGCGTCGCCGCCGTGTCCGCCTTGTCGATCTTCGCGTCCAGGGCCTTGTCGGAGAAGTCGCCCTGGTTGCCGGCCGCGCCCGTCTTGAAGAGGTCGCGGAGGAAGTTGGCGTTGACCGGGTAGTCGAGGACCCAGCCGGAGCGGTAGATCGACTTGACCTGCTTGCTCTTGCGAGCCTGGAGGTCGGCCTGGAAGTCGGGCTTCGCGTCGCCGACGCACTTCACGCCCGTGGACTGGGTGATGCTGTTGCAGACAGCCTCGACCCATTCCTTGTGGCCGCCGTCGGAGTTGAACTGGATGGAGATGGCGTTGCCGGGAACGCCGCCACCCTGCTTGATGAGCTCCTTGGCCTTGGCCGGGTCGAACTTGGTCACGTCGGCCGCGTTCGGCTGGTAGCCGAGGACGCCCTTGGCGACCCAGCCGGTGGCGGGCTCGCGGGTGCCCTGGAGCACGGTCTTGGTGATGGTGTCGCGGTCGATCGCCATGGACAGACCCTGGACGACCTTCGGGTCGACCTTCTTCGTCTTCCACTGCGGAGCGTAGAAGGCGATGGCGAGGGTCTGGACGGCGGAGTACGCCTGGTCCACGGCGCGGTCGCCGAGGTCCTGGCGGTAGACCGGCAGGTCCTTCGGGGCAAGCTGACGCAGGACGTCGACGTTGCCGGACTTCAGGTCCTCGTAGGCGGTCTCGAGGGTGGTGTAGTTCTTGAAGATCACACCACCGTTCTTCGCCTTGTTGTCGCCCTTGTAGCCGTCGAAGCGGACGATCTCGATCTGCTTCTTGTGGTCCCAGGACTTGAACTTGTACGGGCCGTTGCCGACCGGCTTCTCACCGGCGGCCTTCGGGTTCGCGTAGAAGGACTCGGGCAGCGGGGAGAAGACCTCGTAGCCGAGCTTGTACGCGAAGTACGGGATCGCGGCGGTGAGCTCGATGGTGAAGGTGCTCTCGTCGAGGACCTTCAGGCCGTCCAGCTTGTCGGAGGTGGGCTTGGCGCCCTCCTTCTCCGGGTGGACCTTGTCGAAGCCCTTGATGTCCGAGAACCAGGAGGCGTTGCCCTGGTTGTTCGTGATGGTCGCGGCCCAGTTCCAGGCCTTGACGTAGGACTCGGCGGTCACCGGGGTGCCGTCGTGGAACGTCCAGCCCTTCTTGAGCTTGACGGTCCAGAGCTTGCTGTCCTTGGTGTCGACCGACTCGGCGTTCACCATGGTCAGCTTGCCGTCGGCCGTGTAGTCGACCAGCTGCGAGAAGAGACCACTCAGAACGATGGAGCCGTTGGACTCCATCGTGTCGGCCGGGTGCAGGAGCTTCTCCGGCTCGCCCGTCTCGATCGAGTAGATCCCGTTCGGGTCCACCCCGCCCGCGGCGTTGTCGGAGCCCTTGTCCTTGCCCCCACCACCGCAAGCGGTCGCTGCCAGGGCGACGACAATCGCGCCCGCTACCCACTTGGCGCTCTTGGCACCGCGCATGGGTTTCCTCCTCATGAGTCCACTGTTCGACATGAGGGACCCGGACCGTTCGCCGACACCCCTGACGGCGAGTGGACCAGTGTCCCGAGTGTGCTCGTGAGTCGGCGCTCCCCACAGCGCTTGACCCATTGACCCGAGCTCAATGGAGCCATCCTCAGGGACGCCCAGACCGTAAACCACACTTAAGTGGTCTCGTTTTCACAACATCAACCAAGGGCCGAAAACCGAAATCCGGACATATGGATCACAGACAGACACACCCGAAACGGACGGTTAGCGCACGTTCCGGAGCGTGACGGTCGATAGTCGGACACCTGAATGCAACAATCCGTTTGACATACGCGAACAGCCCGCCCCCGCACGGAAGCCGTGCGGGGGCGGGCTGCAGAAAGCTGCCGGGCTGGTGGAGCCTAGCGCTTGGCGCGCGAAGCGGTGCGCGACCGCTCCTTCTGGTCCAGGACGACCTTGCGGATGCGCACGGCCTCCGGGGTCACCTCGACGCACTCGTCGTCGCGGCAGAACTCCAGGGACTGCTCCAGGGAGAGCTTGCGCGGCGGGATCACGTTCTCCGTGTTGTCCGCGGAAGCCGCACGCATGTTGGTGAGCTTCTTCTCCTTGGTGATGTTCACGTCCATGTCGTCGGCGCGGGAGTTCTCGCCGATGATCATGCCCTCGTACACCTCGGTGCCGGGGTCGGTGAACAGGACGCCGCGCTCCTGCAGGTTGATCATCGCGAACGGCGTGACCGAACCGGCGCGGTCGGCGACCAGGGAGCCGTTGTTACGGGTCACCAGCGGGCCGAACCAAGGCTCGTGGCCCTCGTGGATGGAGTGGGCGATACCGGTACCGCGGGTGTTCGTGAGGAACTCCGTACGGAAGCCGATGAGGCCGCGGGACGGGACGACGAATTCCATGCGGACCCAGCCGGAGCCGTGGTTGGACATGTTGTCCATGCGGCCCTTGCGGACGCCCATGAGCTGCGTGACGGCGCCCATGTGCTCCTCGGGGACGTCGATCGTCATGCGCTCGACCGGCTCGTGGACCTTGCCGTCGACGAGCTGGGTGACGACCTGCGGCTTGCCGATGGTCAGCTCGAAGCCCTCGCGGCGCATCTGCTCGACCAGGATGGCGAGCGCGAGCTCACCACGGCCCTGGACCTCCCAGGCGTCGGGACGCTCGGTGTCGAGGACGCGCAGCGAGACGTTGCCGATGAGCTCGCGGTCCAGACGGTCCTTGACCTGGCGGGCGGTGACCTTGCGGTCCTTGACCGCGGACTTGGCGTCCGCGCCCTTGCCGGTGCCGCCGCGGCCGACCATCGGCGAGGTGTTGGTGCCGATGGTCATGGAGATCGCCGGCTCGTCCACCGAGATCAGCGGCAGGGCGATCGGGTTCTCCGGGTCGGCCAGGGTCTCGCCGATCATGATGTCGGGGATACCGGCGACCGCGCAGATGTCACCGGGGCCGGCGACCTCGGCGGGCTTGCGGGTGAGCGCCTCGGTCATCATCAGCTCGGTGATGCGGACGCTGGAGACCGAGCCGTCGCGCTTGATCCACGCGACCGTCTGGCCCTTGCGCAGCTCGCCCTGCTCGACGCGGAGCAGCGCGATGCGGCCGAGGAAGTTGTCGGCGTCCAGGTTGGTGACGTGGGCCTGGAGGGGGGCCTCGTCGTCGTACACCGGGGCGGGGACGTGCTCCAGGATGGTGGAGAAGAACGGCTCCAGGTTGTCGCTGTCCGCGGGGACGGTGCCGTCCTCCGGCTTGGTCAGCGAGGCGACGCCGTCACGGCCGCAGGCGTAGACGATCGGGAACTCGATCTGGTCCTCGTCCGCGTCCAGGTCCAGGAACAGGTCGTAGGTCTCGTTGACGACCTCGTCGATCCGGGAGTCCGGGCGGTCGGTCTTGTTGATGCAGAGGATGACCGGCATCTTCGCCTGCAGGGCCTTGCGCAGGACGAAGCGGGTCTGGGGCAGCGGACCCTCCGAGGCGTCCACCAGCAGGACGACCGCGTCCACCATCGACAGACCGCGCTCGACCTCGCCACCGAAGTCGGCGTGGCCGGGGGTGTCGATGATGTTGATCGTGATGGGCGCCCCGCCGTCCTTGGGGTGGTACTTCACCGCCGTGTTCTTGGCGAGGATCGTGATGCCCTTCTCACGCTCCAGGTCGTTCGAGTCCATCATGCGGTCGTCGAGGTGCTGGTGGGCGGCGAAGGCACCGGCCTGCTTGAGCATGGCATCGACGATGGTCGTCTTGCCATGGTCGACGTGGGCGACGATGGCGACGTTACGGATGTCGTGGCGCGTGGGCACTTCGGCGCTTCTCCCGGGATCGTGGATGGCGTCGCGTACGGTCCGGCACGCGCGCCCGCCGGGCGGAAAACCTGCCACGGCCTTACCCCATCGTACGCGGCGTGGCGGGAACCGCATGCCGGGGGGTCTGTCAAGAGGCCGGAGGGCTGAGCTTTCACCGGGCTTCGGGGGCACTTCAGGTGGGGGAAGCCCAGCGTTCACAACGGTCGTGCGGGTCAATGGGTGGGACCGACCTTGCCCGCCGGGGCCGCCGGCGGGCAAGGAACTTGAGCCACTTCTGAGCTTGTACGGGCGCAGGCGGCGTCATGCGCCCCCGCCTTCACCCGGCCTTCACTTCTTCTTCCCGGCAGCTCCTTCGGAGGCGCCCTCGGCGGGCGCCTTCTTCCACCCGATGTCCTGGTAGCGCGGGGTCGCCAGACCGAAGGCGCCGGCATTGGCCACCCGTGGCTTCGCGGCCACGAGCTCGGGCCGCTGGTAGAGGGGGATGGAGCCGGCCGCGGCCCAGATCCGGGCGTCGGCCTTGCGCATCAGCTCCCGGGACTCCTCCTCGTCCAGCTCGCCGAGCGCCTGGTCGAACAGCTGGTCGATGTGGTCGGTGCCGACCCGGGTGTAGTTCTGCTCCACCAGCAGCGAGCCGTCCGCCGCGGGCTCCGGCTTGGCGAAGATCGGCCGGGCGTCGGTGGCGGGGAAGGCGGTCGCCGGCCAGGAGTACAGGGCCAGGTCGTACTGACCGGAGGCGATGTGGTCCTTGAAGAAGCTCTCGTCCGCGACCTTGGTCAGCTCGGTGCCGATGCCGACCTTCCTCAGCATCTGCGCGATGCGGTCGCCCACGGTCCGCAGCGACTCCGAGCCGGGGCCGGACGGGAGCACGAAGCGCAGGGTCAGCGCCTTGCCGTCCTTCGCGAGCAGGTTCCCGGACGTACGCGCCTGGCGGGCCGGAGCCGGGGCCTGGGTGGCCTGCGCCTCCCCCGCCCCGGCCTCCTCGTCCGCGCGCTTCTTGCCGTCGTCGAGGCTGCCGTCGGCCAGCTGCTCGGCCTGCGCGAGCAGGGCGTTCTCCTGGCCCGCGGCCAGCGGCGCCGGATTCACGAGGGCCGGGCCGCCGCCGCGCTCGCTCGCCGTGTCCGCGTCGACGATCTCGCCGTCCGGGCCGGACCGGGAGCCGGCCGGCCCCACGGGGCCCCCGGGCCGGTCGCCGGGGTTCTTCCCCTCGTCCTGGCCGTGGGCCCGGCCGTCCTGGCCGACGATGTAGAGGCCGTCGTTCCCGGTGCCGGGGCCGCGGGCTCCTGCGGCCCCGGGGGTCTTCCCGTCGTCCGTGACGGCGTCGGCGGCCTCGCCGCCCGCCTTGGCACCCTCGGGGACGGTGGTGAGCGGCGCGCCCCGGCGCCAGCCCGCATCGGCGAGCAGCGCCTTCGCCGCCTTCGTGTCCTGGTCGCCGAGAGCCCCGCTGTTGTCCGCGTACACCCGCTGCCCGGCCAGCGCCAGGTGGCTGCCGACGGGCTTGGAGGGCAGGCCCAGCGGCTTGAGGACCGCGTCGGCGAGCGCCTGCCGGTCCAGGGCGCGGGCCACGGCCCGGCGGACGCGTTCGTCGCCGAGCGGGCCCGAGGCGCCGTTGAGCGCCAGCTGCGTGTAGGCGGGCTCGAGGGACTTGCGGACCCGGTAGCCGCGCAGGGCCGCCTGCTCCTTCGCGTACGCCTGGACCGCGGCGGCGTTGCGCTTGCGGGCGGCCAGCTCCGATTCCGCCTGCTCGGGCGCCGAGCCGTGGGCGACCGCCCACGAGGTGAGCGCCTGGCCCGTGGTCAGCGCGGCGCCCGGGCCGTGGGCGAGCGGCTTGCCGGCCGCGCCCTGGCGGCCGTCGCGGGCGGCCAGCATGATCCGGTCGGCGGCCGAGCGGTCGATTTCGGCCAGGTCGACCTTCCCGGCAGCGAGGGCCGTCGCGCGCTGGGCCCGCGGGACGGCGGTCAGCACGAGCGTGTCCAGCTTGGCGGGGGCGCCCCACCAGCGCGCGTTGCGCGAGAGGGCGGCCGTGCCGGTCTTCTTGTCGATGGCGCCGAGGGTGAAGGGGCCGGCCGTGACCTTGAGGGTGCCGCGGGCTCCCTCGTTGAAGGACTCGGGGGTGCCGGTGACCTGCTTGGGGTAGAGCGGGGTGAACAGCGACTTCCAGTCGGCGTACGGCTTCGCGAAGGTGACCTTGACCTCGAGGTCGTTCGCGCCGCGCTCGATCTTCTCGATGCGGTCGTACCCGGCGTTGCGGGCGGTCCAGTACGCCGAGTCCCTGCCGTTCAGGGCCCGCCACTGGGCGACGAAGTCCGCCGCGCCGATCTCCCGCCCGTCGCTCCAGACCGCCTGCTGGTTGAGCTTGTAGAGCACGACCTGCTTGGGCTCGGTCTCGACGACCTCCGCCTTTTCCAGGTAATCCGGGTTCGCCACAGCCCGGCCGCGCTTGTCGAGGGTGAACAGCGCGGGCAGCACCGCCCCGGCGATCCGCGAGGTCGTCGCGTCCGCGTCCGCCTGGAAGGTGTTCAGGGTGTCCGGCAGCGCGTCGACCGCCCACCGCAGCACCCCGCCGTCGCCGACCTGCTCGCGGGCCGCCTCCTGGATGTCCTGGGGCGCGGCGACGGGCCCGGCGGAGTCGTCTTGTGAGCCGCAGCCCGCGAGAAGGGGCAGCGCGAGGACGCCCGAGCTGAGGAGCGCCAGGGATCTGCGCCTTCTCTGGGACATGGGTGGTACCTCCGGGGCGGGCCGAGCTTGATCACGAATGGCGGTATATGGAGCTGATCACACTGGTGACGAAACCCACTGAAATCGACGGGCCGCCGCACCCCCGGCACCCGGGCCGCGCCACGCCGCGAACCCCACCCGTGCGGACCAACGCCGCTTGCGCCCGGAGCGGGCGTTCCCTCCGGAGAGGGATGAGAATGGTGCCCGGGAGGGGCGCACAGGTTGCGCCTGCGCGCCCGGAATCGCTGCACGTCCCTTCACAACCGGGGACATGAGGCGCGACACTCGCAGGCGCACATGAGCGTTGCCACCGCAACCTGCGGAAGTGAGGGCAAGTCATGTCCCTGCAAGACGATTTGAACGCCGTACGCCACCAGCTGGACGACCTCGCGAAGAAGGTCGAGAAGCTGGAGCGGGAGGCCGGCCGGCCCGCGCCCGGCCGCTCTGCCGCCGCGCCACCCGCGGCAGGCCGGATGGTCACGATCCCGGACACGCCGTACGACGACTCACTGTGGACGGACACCGACGACGAGGGCCTGGGGGCCCGCGACCGCCGCGCGCCCTAGCCACTGCGGCCCTCGCGGGCCGCCCCCGGCCGCACCCCTCATCCACTCCTCACCGGAGTCCCACTTGGCCACAGGAACCGAACCACCATCCCAGCTGACCGGCGTCCACGACGCCTCCCGGGCCGCGATCGCGGCCCGGCATCTTCGCACCGACCGCTGGTGGCTGGCCCCCGCCGCCACCGCGGCCGGGCTGCTCGCCTTCATCGTCTACTCGACCTGGCGGGCCTTCGCGAACGCCGACTACTACGCCGCGCCGTACGTCTCGCCGTTCTACTCCCCCTGCCTGGCGGAGAACTGCGTCCCCATGAAGGACGGGCCCAACTGGGAGATCTTCGGCAGCTGGTGGGGCCTGTCCCCCGCACTGCTGATCCTGGTCTTCCCGCTCGGCTTCCGGCTGACCTGCTACTACTACCGCAAGGCCTACTACCGGGGCTTCTGGGCCTCGCCGCCCGCCTGCGCGGTGGCCGAGCCGCACGCGAAGTACACGGGCGAGACCCGCTTCCCGCTGGTCTTCCAGAACATGCACCGCTACTTCTTCTACGCGGCGATCCCGGTCGCGGGCATCCTCACGTACGACACCGTGCTGACCTTCCGCAACGAGCACTACGAGTGGGGCCACATGGGCCTCGGCACGCTGGTCTTCCTCGTCAACATCGTGCTGATCTGGGCGTACACCCTGTCCTGCCACTCCTGCCGGCACATCATCGGCGGCAGGCTGCGGCACTTCTCGAAGCACCCGGTCCGCTACCGGCTCTGGGGCTGGGTCGGGAAGCTCAACTCCCGCCACATGCTGCTGGCCTGGTCGTCCCTGGTCAGCGTGGCGCTCTGCGACTTCTACGTGTACCTGCTCGCGACCGGCACCATCACCGACCCGAGGATCTTCTGACATGGCTCAAGTCGACCGGCAGCAGTGGGACGTGGTCGTCGTCGGGGCGGGCGGAGCCGGGCTGCGGGCTGCGATCGAGGCCCGCGAGCGGGGCGCCCGTACGGCGGTGATCTGCAAGTCGCTGTTCGGCAAGGCCCACACGGTGATGGCCGAGGGCGGTATCGCCGCCTCGATGGGCAACGTCAACGACGGCGACAACTGGCAGGTCCACTTCCGCGACACCATGCGCGGCGGGAAGTTCCTCAACCAGTGGCGGATGGCCGAGCTGCACGCGAAGGAGGCACCGGACCGGGTCTGGGAGCTGGAGACCTGGGGCGCGCTGTTCGACCGTACGCCCGACGGCAGGATCTCGCAGCGCAACTTCGGCGGCCACGAGTACCCGCGCCTCGCGCACGTGGGCGACCGCACGGGGCTGGAGCTGATCCGCACCCTCCAGCAGAAGATCGTCGCGCTCCAGCAGGAGGACTTCGAGGAGTACGGGGACTACGAGGCCCGCCTCAAGGTCTTCCAGGAGTGCACGGTCACGCGCGTCCTGAAGGAGGAGCACACCGGTGGCGGGCGGGTGGCCGGAACCTTCTGCTACGAGCGCGAATCCGGCCGTTTTTTCGTCCTCGAGGCCCCCGCGGTCGTCCTGGCGACGGGCGGCATCGGCAAGTCCTTCAAGACCACGTCGAACTCGTGGGAGTACACCGGGGACGGCCACGCGCTGGCACTGCTCGCCGGGGCGCCGCTGCTGAACATGGAGTTCGTGCAGTTCCACCCGACCGGCATGGTCTGGCCGCCGTCGGTGAAGGGCATCCTCGTCACCGAGTCGGTGCGCGGCGACGGCGGGGTGCTGCGCAACAGCGAGGGCAAGCGGTTCATGTTCGACTACGTCCCGGACGTCTTCAAGGAGAAGTACGCCGAGTCGGAGGCGGAGGGCGACCGCTGGTACGAGGACCCGGACAACAACCGGCGTCCGCCCGAGCTGCTCCCCCGCGACGAGGTGGCCCGCGCGATCAACTCCGAGGTCAAGGCGGGCCGCGGCTCGCCGCACGGCGGGGTGTTCCTCGACGTGTCGACCCGGATGCCGGCCGAGCGGATCAAACGGCGGCTGCCTTCCATGTACCACCAGTTCAAGGAGCTGGCGGACGTGGACATCACGGCCGAGCCGATGGAGGTCGGCCCGACCTGCCACTACGTGATGGGCGGGATCGCCGTGGACTCCGACACGGCCGCCACGGTCGGCGTGCCGGGCCTGTTCGCGGCGGGCGAGGTCGCGGGCGGGATGCACGGCTCGAACCGGCTGGGCGGCAATTCGCTCTCCGACCTGCTGGTCTTCGGCCGCCGGGCGGGCCTGCACGCGGCGGAGCACGCCTTCTCGGCGGCCGGTCCGCGGCCCTCGGTGTCGCAGGCCGCGGTCGACGAGGCGGCGGCGGAGGCGCTGGCCCCCTTCCACGCGGACGAGGGCGCGGAGAATCCGTACACGCTCCACCAGGAGCTCCAGCAGACGATGAACGACCTGGTCGGGATCATCCGGCGGGGCGGTGAGATGGAGCAGGCGCTGGAGCGGCTCGCGGGTCTGCGGGTCCGGGCGGCCCGGGCCGGGGTGGAAGGCCACCGGCAGTTCAATCCGGGCTGGCACCTCGCCCTGGACCTGCGGAACATGCTGCTGGTCAGCGAGTGCGTGGCGCGGGCGGCGCTGGAGCGGACCGAGAGCCGCGGCGGGCACACCCGGGAGGACTGCCCGTCGATGGAGCGCACCTGGCGGCCGGTGAACCTGCTGTGCCGGCCGGTGCTCCCGGCCCCGGCGGACCCCGCGGAGGACCGCATCGCCCTGGTCCGCACCCGTACCGAGCCCATCCGGCCCGACCTGCTCGCGCTGTTCGAGAAGGAAGAGCTGGTCAAATACCTCGCCGAAGAGGAGCTGTACGAATGAGCACGTACGACGCGAGCTTCCGGGTCTGGCGGGGTGACGCGGAGGGCGGCGAACTGCGGGACTTCACGGTCGAGGTGCACGACGGCGAGGTGGTGCTCGACATCATCCACCGGCTGCAGGCCACCCAGGCCTCGGACCTCGCGGTCCGCTGGAACTGCAAGGCCGGCAAGTGCGGCTCGTGCAGTGCGGAGGTCAACGGCCGGCCGCGGCTGATGTGCATGACCCGGATGTCGACCTTCGACCGGGCGGAGACGATCACGGTCACTCCGCTGCGCGCCTTCCCGGTGGTCCGGGACCTGGTCACGGACGTGTCCTTCAACTACCGGAAGGCGCGCGAGGTCCCGGCGTTCGTCCCGCCGGCGGACGTGGGGCCGGGCGAGTACCGGATGCAGCAGGTGGACGTGGACCGCTCGCAGGAGTTCCGCAAGTGCATCGAGTGCTTCCTGTGCCAGGACACCTGCCACGTGGTGCGTGACCACGAGGAGAACAAGACCGCGTTCGCGGGTCCGCGCTTCCTGATGCGGGTGGCGGAGCTGGACATGCATCCGCTGGACGCGGCCGCCGACCGGGGACTGGACCGCAAGCGCACGGCGCAGGAGGAGCACGGCCTCGGCTACTGCAACATCACGAAGTGCTGTACGGAGGTCTGCCCGGAGGGCATCAAGATCACGGACAACGCCCTGATCCCCCTCAAGGAGCGGGCGGTGGACCGCAAGTACGACCCGCTGGTCTGGCTGGGCAGCAAGATCGGCCGGCGCAAGGCGTAGCGCGGACGGCCCCGGACGGGGCGTCGGCGACGGCCGGGAAGCACCCCGCTTCCCGGCCGTCCGGCTGTCCGCACCGCAGGGTCCGGCTGTCAGCCCCGGGCCGCCGCGGGCCGCCGATGGCCGCCGATGGCGGTCCGCGCCGAGTCGCGGGGCCCGGAGTGCGCCCATACCCTCCCAAATGTGACGCCGCCGCTGAGATTCATACCCGTGCGGGCCCTCCTGACTCTGGTCGCCGCCGCGCTGTTCGTGCTCGCCCCGGCCCCGCAGGCCCGCGCGGACGATCCGATCAGCCTGTCCAAGGAGGACCAGATCACCGACCGGGTGGGGGCGCTCGGCGACCGGAAGGGGGCCGTCACGGCGGCACTCGACCAGCTGTACGCCGACCGCCGCATCCAGCTGTTCGTGGCGTACGTCCACGACTTCTCCGGCCGCTCCCCGCAGAGCTGGGCCGACGCCACCGCCGAGCGCAACGGCCTCGGCCAGAACGACCTCCTGCTCGCCGTCGCCACCGGCGACCGGCAGTACGCGTACTCGGCGGCCATCGACTCCGGGTTCACGCACGAGCAGCTCGGCGAGGTCGCGCGGACCGCCATCGAGCCCGCACTGCGGGAGAACGACTGGGCGGGGGCGGCGATCGGCGCGGCCGCGGGTTACGACGCCGTGCTCACCGGGCAGCCCGTACCGGTCCCCGCGATCACCCCCGGCGAGGCCGACCCCGGCGGCAGCGGCTCGGAGAGCGGCGCCGGGGATTACGTGCTCCCGGTGGTCGCGGTCGGCGCCGCCGGTGCCCTCGGCGTGTACGCGTACGCCCGCAGCCGGCGGGGGCGGCCCCGCGGTACGAGCACCACGGCCGGGGGCGGGCAGGCCGCGGCGGGGCTGGCGCTGGACGAGCTCGACGAGAAGGCGCGCGGGCTGCTGGTCGGCACGGACGACGCGGTCCGCACCAGCACCGAGGAACTCGGCTTCGCGTCGGCGCAGTTCGGCGACGAGGCGGCGAAGCCCTTCACGGCGGCCGTCGCGTACGCCAAGGACGAGCTGACGTACGCCTTCCGGCTGCGCCAGCAGCTCGACGACGCGTACCCGGAGGACGACGCGACCCGGCGGCGGATGCTCGACGAGATCGTCGCCCGCTGCACCGAGGCCAACCGGCGGCTGGACGCCGAGGCCGCCGACTTCGACCGGCTGCGGGACCTGGAGAAGAACGCCCCGCAGGCGCTGGCGACCGTGGAGACCCGCTTCCGCGAGCTGACCGGCCGCACCACGACCGCCGAGGCCACGCTGACGGTCATGACGCAGCGGTACGCCGACTCCGCCGCCGCCCCGGTGTCGTCGAACGTCGAGCAGGCCAAGGACCGGCTGCTGTTCGCCACGACCAGCCTCGGCGAGGCGCGCGCGGCCGTCGACGCGGGTGACAACGGCAAGGCCGCGGTGCACGTACGGGCCGCCGAGGGCGCCGTCGACCAGGCGGCGACCCTCGTGGACGCCGTGGACCGGCGGGCCCGGGAGCTGGCCGAGGCGACCGGGAAGCTGGACGGCGCGCTCACCGAGACCGACACCGACCTCGCCGACGCCCGCGGACTCCTCACCGGCACCCCGGAGGGCGTGTCCACCGCCGACCTGCGGGGCCGGATCGGCCGCGCCGAAGCCGTCCTCGCGGACGTGCGCGCCGAGACGGCAGCCGGGCGGTACGACCCGATCGACGCTCTGCGCCGGGTCGAGGAGGCGGACGCGGCACTGGACGAGGCGCTCAGCGGCGCCCGGGAGCGCGAGAGCGGCCGGCAGCGCGCCGCCGCCCTGCTGGACCAGGCCCTGCTGACGGCGCGCAGCGCGATCGGCGCGGCCACGGACTACATCACGACCAGTCGCGGCGCGGTGGGCAGCCGGGCCCGCACCCGGCTGGCGGAGGCGCAGCGGCACCTGGAGCGGGCGCAGGGCCTGGCGGCCTCGGACGCGCAGGGGGCGCTGGCGGCGGCGCAGCAGGCGGACGGGCTGGCCCGGCAGGCTCAGCAGCTGGCCGAGCAGGACGTGGGCGCGTACCGGAACCCGTACGGGGGCGGAGGCGGCTTCGGGGGCGGGCAGCGCGGCGGCGGCGGGATGGGCGGCGCGGTCCTCGGCGGGATCATCCTCGGCGAGATCCTGGGCGGCTCGGGCGGCCGGGGTTCGGGCGGGGGCTTCGGGGGCGGTGGCTTCGGCCGCGGGCCGGGCTCCTTCGGGGGCGGCGGCACGCGCGGCCGGATGGGCGGCGGCGGTCGCTTCTAGCGGACGCACGTGCAGGAACCGGCAACGGAATCCGGCAAGGAGACAGGACGCATGAGCAAGCAGAGCATTCTCGGCCGTGTCACCCAGCTCGCGAAGGCCAACGTCAACGCGCTGCTGGACCAGGCGGAGGACCCGCAGAAGATGCTGGACCAGCTGATCCGGGACTACTCGAACAACATCTCGGAGGCGGAGCAGGCGGTGGCCACCACCATCGGCAACCTGCGGATGCTGGAGCAGGACCACCGGGAGGACGTCGAGGCGGCGGCCGAGTGGGGCAACAAGGCGCTGGCGGCGAGCCGGAAGGCCGACGAACTGCGGGCGTCCGGGTCGGCTGCGGACGCGGACACGTTCGACAACCTCGCGAAGGTGGCGCTGGGCCGCCAGCTCCAGTCCGAGAAGGAGGCGGCGACGGCCGAGCCGACGATCGCGGCGCAGACGGAGGTCGTGGGCAAGCTGAAGTCGGGGCTGGAGTCGATGAGGACGAAGCTGTCGGAGCTCTCCGCCAAGCGCGACGAGCTGGTCGCCCGCGCGAAGACGGCGCAGGCGCAGAACACGATGATGGACGCGGTGAAGAACATCGACGTGATGGACCCGACGAGCGAGCTGAGCCGTTTCGAGGACAAGGTCCGCCGCGAGGAGGCACGGGCCCTGGGCAAGCAGGAGCTGGCCGCGTCCTCCCTGGACTCGCAGTTCGAGGCGCTGGACGACCTCGGCCGTGCCTCCGAGATCGACGCCCGCCTCGCCGCCCTGAAGTCCGGCCGGGCGGCCTGACCGGCCCGCGGCCCGACCGGCCCGGCGCGGGCGGGTCCCGCGGGGCCCCGGGCACCCCGCTCCCGCTGCGGGCCCGGCGGGCGGTCAGCCGTACATGGTCAGGAGCTGCTCCGCGGACAGTTCGTTCAGCGGCTCCGCGCCCGGCAGGGGCAGTTCGAACCACACCGTCTTGCCCCGCGGGGTCCGCCGCGAACCCCATCCGGCGCTCAGCAGCTGCACCAGCTGGAGGCCGCGTCCCCCTTCGTCCGTGTCCCGTGCGCGGCGCCGGCGCGGCTGCACCAGCCCCGCGTCCCACACCTCGCAGACCAGCGTCCGGTCCAGCAGCAGCCGCAGCCTGATCTCGCCCTCGCCGTACCGCAGGGCGTTCGTGACCAGCTCGCTCACCAGCAGCTCGGTCGTGTCGGCGAGTCCGTCCAGCCCCCACGACTGGAGCTTGGTGCGGGCGAGCTCGCGCGCCCGGCCGACCGACCGCGCCTCCCTCGGCAGGTGCCAGTCGCCCACCGCGTCCGGCGGCAGCCCCTGCACCCGGGCCATCAGCAGGGCGATGTCGTCCTCGCCGTGCCGGGTCTCCAGCGTGTCGAGCACGTGGTCGCACACGTCCTCCAGCGGGCGGACCGGGTCCGCGAGGGCCGCCCGCAGGCCGCGCAGGCCCTCGTCCAGCGTGTGTTCGCGGGACTCCACCAGGCCGTCCGTGTACAGACCGAGCAGCGCGCCCTCGGGCAGTTCCACCTCGACCTCCTCGAAGGGCTCGCCGCCGACGCCCAGCGGCATGCCCGGAGGCACCTCGAGGAACAGCGCGCCCGAGCCGCCCGGCTCGGCGAGCACCGGCGGCATGTGGCCGGCGTTGGCGATGGTGCAGCGCCTGGTCACCGGGTCGTAGACGGCGTACACGCAGGTCGCGAGGTAGACCTCCGACAGGTCGGACAGGTCCGTGTCGCGCGCGGTACGCGACTGCTGGGATCCTCCGGGTGCGCCGAGGCCCCGGGCCACCTCGTCCAGGGCCGACAACACCTCGGCGGGCTCCAGGTCGAGCAGGGCGAGGGTGCGTACGGCCGTACGCAGCTCCCCCATGGCCACGGCGGCCCGCAGCCCGCGGCCCATGACGTCGCCGACCACGAGCGCGGTGCGGTGACCGGGCAGCTCGATGACGTCGAACCAGTCCCCGCCCACTTCGGTCGCGGCGTTCCCGGGCAGGTAGCGGCAGGCGATGTCGAGGCCCGCGGCCTCGGGGTCCCCGGGCGGCAGCAGGCTGCGCTGGAGGATCAGGGCGCGCTCGTGCTCGCGCCGGTAGAGGCGGGCGTTGTCTATGGACACGGCGGCCCGGGCGGCGAGCTCCTGGGCCACGGCCCGGTCGCGCTCGCCGAACGGCTCGCTGCCCTTGGTCCGGGAGAACTGCGCCAGGCCGACCACGGTGTCGTGGGCGACCATCGGCACCAGGAGGGTCGACTGCACGAGGTCGTCGGGTCCGCCCGTCGGCATCAGACGGGGCCGGGCGGTGCGCAGCGCGAGCGCGGCGGGCGAGGTGGCCGGGTAGCGGTGGATGTCACCGACGGCGACCGGGCCGGCGCTGCCGCGTGCGCAGGCCCCGGGCGCGGAAAGGGGTGCGTCGGACACGGCGCTGGCGAAGGCGACGCGGCGGAGTTTCGCGGAGGGCAGCCGGGCGCTGCCGCCGCCTCCGGAGAGCCGGGCGGGTGCGCCGGGGCCGCGGACCGGGCGGTCGTCGTCGCCGAGCAGCAGCCCCTGGTAGAGGTCGACGGCGGCGAGGTCGCAGAAGCCGGGGACGGTGACGTCGAGGAGCTCGCGGGCGGTGGTCTCCAGGTCGAGGGAGCTGCCGATGCGGGCACCGGCTTCGTTGAGGAGGGCGAGGTTGCGGCGGACCCCGGCGGCTTCGCGGGCGGCGAGGTGGCGGCGGGTGACGTCGGTGCCGAGCCCGGCGACCCCGATGGGGCGCCCGGAGGCGCCGTGGACGCGGTACAGGTTGATGGACCAGTGGCGGTGGTCCCGGCTGCCGGGTGCGGCCCCGCTGATCTGGAGGTCGGTGACGGCCTCGCCGGTCTCCAGGACCCGCCTGAGGGCGGTGGTCATCCGGTCGGCCTCGCGGCGGCCGAGGTAGTCGTGGACGGTACGGCCGCGGTGGTCCTCGGCGGCGCCCCCGAAGACGGTGGCGAAGCGGCGGTTGGCGCGCTGCACGGTCAGGTCGGTACCGAAGAGCAGAAATCCGAAGGGAGATTGGCCGAATATCGCTTGGGAAGCGGCGAGGTCGGACTCGATTCTGCGGAGCGCCTGGACGTCGACGACGACGCAGAGCGCGGCCCGCTCCCCCTCCTCGGTCTCGGTGGGCATCACATAGATCTCGGCCACGGCCTCGGGGCCCGGGCCGCCGTCCGGACCGGAGGGCATGCGGAAGGGGACCAGGCCCGTCCATTCCTTGCCGTCGAGTATTTCGGCCACCTTGCGGCGGCCGCCGGGGCGGAGCTCCGCGGGCATGAAGGCCTCGACCGGGTCGCGGCCGACCACCTGGGCGGCG
This sequence comes from Streptomyces sp. NPDC037401, assembly GCF_055602345.1. NCBI lineage: Bacteria > Bacillati > Actinomycetota > Actinomycetes > Kitasatosporales > Streptomycetaceae > Streptomyces > Streptomyces sp. NPDC037401. Next base: position 26,839 of record NZ_JBVJWO010000010.1, on the reverse strand, counting down.
GTCAGGCCGAAGAGCTCTTCGGCGCGCCGGCTCCACTGGTCGACCAGCCCGTCGGGGCCGATCGAGAAGGACGCGACTCTTATGTAGTCATAAATCGAGCCAGGCGGACTGCTGTGCCACATGGCTTCGCGCCACGGCGCTCCGGACACTTCGACATGCTGCGCCTGCGCAGGTATTTCGCTCACGCGACCGTCCCCTCCAGCTCACCGCAACCGGACCGGTCATGACCGAAGTATTCAGCACCACGGCCACGGACGGCACGGCGTTCTCGATCACAGCACGGTCTCGGTCGTTTCGAGCCGCGCTCCGTGATCGCTGCCGTGTCTCCTCTTTGTTACTCACCAGGCAAAGCCAACTCGAACCACACGGTCTTGCCCGTCTTGCCGTGCCGGGTCCCCCAGCGCTGCGCCGAGACCGCCACCAGATGCAGTCCGCGGCCGCCCTCGTCTTCGGGCGCGGCGACTCTCTCCCGGGGCGGATCCGGAAGCGGATCGGAGACCTCCACGAGGAGGGCGGGGCCGTGCGCAGGGTGGTCGGTGGCCGAATTCCGCCGTTCCAGCCGGACCCCGATGGGCCCGGACGCGTAGCGCAGCGAGTTGGTCACCAGCTCGCTGACCAGCAGGACGGTGACATCGCCGACGGCGTCGAGGCCCCACGAGCGCAGAGCGCCGCGCACGGCGTGCCGGGCTGTGCGTACGGCGCCGGGCTCGGCGGGGAAAGCCCATTCGGCGCTGTCGGCGCAGTCGGATTCGGAATCGATCACGCCGATCACTTCCCGGGCCAGCAGGCGGACCCCAGTCCGGTTTGTCAGGGGATGAGATTGGGATTAATAGCGACATACCCGATATCCAGGGCGCCGTACCGCCCCGGCACCCACGCACCGGCGCACTGTGGCACGAACGGCGTACGCGCAGGCCCCCTGCGCCCCGAGTGGCGTACGGCGGCGGGGCGTGCGCCCTGCCGCGCGCGGGGGCGGGAGGGGGCGGACGGGGGCGGACGGGCGGATCAGCCGGCGGCGGGGGCGGCCCGGAGCCTGCGCCCCGCCTCGGCGACCGCGGGCCGGTCCTGGTCGAGCCAGTCGACGGCGTCCAGCTCGTCGGGCCCCAGCCAGCGCAGCTCGTCGTGGTCCTCCAGCGGCCGCGGCTCGCCGGAGAGCAGGCGGGCGGTCCACACGTGCAGGACGAGGCCGGGCTTGAGCGGCCACTCCCCCGGGATCCGCTCCAGCACCTCGGTCTCGACGCCCAGCTCCTCGCGGAGCTCGCGCACCAGCGCCTCCGGGACGGTCTCGCCCGGTTCCGCCTTGCCGCCGGGCAGCTCCCAGCGGCCCGCCAGCTCGGGCGGTGCGCTCCGGCGGGCGGCCAGCAGCCGCCCCTGATGGCAGACGGCTCCGCCCACGACCACTCGTTCAGTCATGGACGGAGCCTATGCCGGTGCCGGCGCGCCGGCGTCAGTTGGTGGTGGCGGTCTGTCCGATCCGCTCGACCCAGTAGAGCTGCTTGTGTCCGTGGTCCTCGAGGCTGTCCGCGACCTTCTCGGCCTCGGCCCGGGTGGCGTACCGGCCGACCCGGTAGCGGTTGCCGTTGTCGTCCTGCCGTATCACCAGCCACGGAAGCTCGGCACCGCTGTCGTTCATCGCGCTTCACCCTCCGCCGACGTACCCGCCCAGGAAACCGCATTACGCATATGCCTGAGCTTACGCCCGACCTTTACGGAGCGGATACGTGTTTTCACGAAGAGATACCTCACGGCGTACGCATTCGGCCATACGTACGATGCATCCCACAACGACCCCCGGCGGGCATGCGACGACCCCGGGCGCTCCAGGCGGCCCGGGGTCGAGGACGGTGGACGGAAGGCCCGGCTAGCGCACCGGGAGGTGGTAGGAGACGCGGTAGCGGTCGGCCGGGACGACGACGTCGGCGGTCTCCACCGCGCGGCCGGAGGCGAAGTACGTCCGGCCGATGACCAGGACGGCGTGACCGGGGACCCCGCCGAGCGTCATGATCTCCTCCGCCAGACCCGGGCGCGCGCCGACCTCCTCGACGACGTTGTCCACGACCACGTCGATCGCGGCCATCCGGTCCACGACCCCGCAGCCGCCCAGCGGCCCCTCCTCCGGCAGCATCACCGGCGTGCGCCCCGTCAGGGACAGCGGCTCCCACGAGGTCGACAGCATCATCGCCTCGCCCGCGTCGCGGAAGACGTACCGCGTGCACATCACCTTGTCGCCCGGCTCGATGCCGAGCCTCTCGGCGATCTCGGCGGGCGCCGCGGCCTGCTCGCTGTGGGACTCCCAGGTGCCGCGCGCCCCGCCCTCCGCCTGCTCCTGCCGGAACGGCGTCGAGGCGCCGCCCGTGCGGTATCCGGAGCGGGCCACCCGGCGGGGCACGGGCTGTTCGCGGACGTACGTGCCCGAGCCGGAGCGGCCCTCCACGAGGCCCTCCGCCATGAGCACCTTGCGCGCCTCCAGCGCGACCGTGTCGGAGACGCCGTACTCCTCGCGGATCCGGGCCTGTGAGGGCAGCCGGGCGTGCGGGGGCAGGGACCCATCGACGATCTTCCGTCGCAGATCCCCGGCGACGCGAAGATAGGCCGGCTGCTCACCGAAAGTCACTGGCCACTCCCATCAGGTTGACAGACAGCAACAGCCTGGCAACCGACGGTTGATCACCGCAAGTAAAGGCCAAAGTTTCACTCGATGTGATGATCGCCGATCACTCAAACGCGCGACCGGGAGTACGGCGATCAAGGAAACCGGCCCCGCCGCCCGGCCATGGCCGGGCCGGAGCGCCGCGGACCCCTTGACCAGCTCTGGTCCAGACCAATACCGTCCCGCCATGCGCGGCACCGGAACGCCGCCGCGTACCCCGCGCACAGCACGGTCCGGAGCTCAACTCCCCGCATCCGCAACCCCAAAGGAAGCCCATGCGCCGCAGCATGCTCGGCAGGCTGGCCGTCGCCGCCTGTTCCCTCTCCCTCCTGACCGCCCTCGCCCCCGCCGCGAGCGCCTCGCCGGAACAGCCCCGGCACGAGCGCTCGTACAAGCGCGTCGGGTACTTCACCCAGTGGGGCGTGTACGGACGCGACTTCCAGGTCCAGGACCTCGACAAGAGCGGCGCCGCGGCGAAGCTGACCCACATCAACTACGCCTTCGGGAACATCGGTGCCGACGGCAAGTGCATCATGGGCAACATCCCCGGCGAGGCCGACGCATGGGCCGACTACCAACGCGGCCTGGACGCGGAGAACTCCGTCGACGGGGTCGCCGACACCTGGGACCAGCCGCTCGCCGGCAACTTCAACCAGCTCCGCGAGCTCAAGGGCAGGCACCCGGGCCTGAAGGTCCTGCTCTCCCTCGGCGGCTGGAGCTGGTCCACGCACTTCTCCGACGCGGCCCTGACCCCCGCCTCCCGCAAGGCCCTCGTCTCCTCCTGCATCGACCTCTACATCAAGGGCAACCTCCCCCAGGACGGCACCCGCGGCGGCGCGGGTGCCGCCGCCGGCGTCTTCGACGGCATCGACCTCGACTGGGAGTGGCCGGGCTCGGAGGGCGACGCCGACACGAAGTTCCGCCCCGAGGACAAGCGCAACTTCACCGCGCTCGTACGGGAGTTCCGCACCCAGCTCGACGCGTACGCCCGTACCCAGAAGCGCGGCGCGCGCTACGAGCTCTCGGCCTTCGTCCCGACGGCACCCGCCAAGATCGACGCGGGCTTCGAGGTCCGCCGGATCATGCGGGACCTGGACTTCGTGACCCTCCAGGGCTACGACTTCCACGTCTCCGGCGAGAAGAAGACCGCCCAGCAGTCCGCCCTGTACGCCCGCGGCGACTTCAGCGTGGACGGCACCGTCGACGCCTGGCTGGAGCGCGGCGCCCCGGCCCGCAAGCTCGTGATGGGCATGCCCTTCTACGGCCAGGGCTGGACCGGGGTCAGCGGCGGCGGCGACGGCATGGGCCGGCCGGCCACCGGCCCGGCCCCCGCGACCTGGGCCGCCGGGTACGAGGACTACAAGGCCCTGAAAAAACTGGCCGATTCCGGCACCTACAAGGTCTACCGGGACCGGCGCGGCGGCCACGCCTGGCTCTTCGACGGCACCACCCTGTGGACGTACGACGACCCGCAGGTACTCACCCGCAAGACGCGCTACATCCGCGAACACGGCCTGGGCGGCGCGATGTTCTGGTCCCTGGACGCGGACACGGCGGACGGCGAGCTCATGAAGGCGGTCGACCGCGGCCTCCGCGGCCGCTGACCCACCGACCGGACGCCGCCGGGGCGCGCAGGCAGCCGCGCCCCGGCGGCGTCCTTCCATGCCGCCCGGCACCTGCGGGCCCGTACCCTCCCCGCCATGAGGACCACGACCGTACGAGCCGTCAACGCACTCACCGGGCGCTGGGCCCGCGCCCTGGAGCCGGACGGGAACACCGTCTTCACGGCCGCCGGGCTCTGGCCGCTCCTCGCCCTGCTCGCCGACGGGGCCGCCGGGCCCGCGCGCCACGAGCTGGCCGGGGCGCTCGGCACTCCCGCCGGAGAAGCCGGTCCCGGTTCGCGGGAGTTCCTGGAAGCCCTGGGGCGGGTGCCCGGCCTGGAGAGCGCGCTCGGGCTGTGGACCCGGCGCGGACTGGTCCTGGAGGAGGCGTGGGCGGCCGGGCTTCCGGCGGGGACCCGCGGCGAGCTCACCGGTGACGCCGGCACCGACCGCGAGGCACTGGACGCGTGGGCGAAGGAGCGCACCGGCGGTCTGATCGAGAGCATGCCGGTCGGAGATCCGGGCAGTGCGCTGCTGGTGCTGGCCTCGGCACTGGCACTGCGCACCCGGTGGGCGCACCCGTTCCAGGACCGTCCGCTGCGGCCCGCGCAGGGCCCCTGGGCGGGCCGCACGCTGCACGGACTGGGGCGGGTCTCCGCGCAGCAGGACCGGGTGGGGGTGGCCGGGCCGCTCACGGTGTTCCAGGTGGACGGGACGGAGGGCGTGGACGTCCATCTCGTCCTGGGGGATCCGCGGGCCGCGGCGGCCGAGGTGCTGGCGGGCGGGATCGCGGTGGCCACCGGAGTGGCGGCGGCCGTACCCGGCGAGCTGCTGCCGGAGGGGAGCCCCGGGCCGGGGGTGACGGTGGGCACGGTCGACTCGACGAGCCCGGCGCCGCAGCTGAGCCTGACGACCGCGGCCTTCGCGGTGCGCGCCGAGCACGACCTGCTGGAGCAGGCGGCCGTCTTCGGGCTGGCCACGGCGTGCGACGCCGCCCACGGGCACTTCCCGGGCATCAGCCCGCAGCCCCTCGCCGTCGGCTCGGCGCGCCAGTCGGCGATGGCGGAGTTCGGCGCCGAGGGCTTCCGGGCCGCGGCGGTGACGGCGATCGCGCTGCGGGCGGGCAGTGCCCCGCTGCCGCCGCGGCACCGGGCCCGCAGGATCGAGGTGTGCTTCGACCGGCCCTTCGGCTTCCTCGCGGTGGACCGGGCCTCGCGGCTGGTCCTCGCGGCCGGCTGGGTCGCCGATCCGCTGCCGTACGCGTGAGGAGGCGGGAGACGTGAGGGAGGGGGGGGGGGGGGGGGGGGGGGGGCCCCCCCCCCCACCCCGCCCCCCCCCCCCCCCCCCCCCCCCCAGACCCCCCCCCCCCCCCCCAACCTCCTCCCAACCCCACCCCCGAAATCCAAGAAAAA
>NZ_JBVJWO010000010.1:0-21166 GCF_055602345.1 Streptomyces sp. NPDC037401 | reverse complement strand
AGGGCTTGTGGGTTGTTCTTCGCGGCCGTTTGGTGCACGGGCCCGGCCCGGGGGGGGGGGGGGGGGGGGGGGGGGGGGGGGGGGGGGCGGGGGGGGGCCCCCCCCCCCTCCCCTTCGGTCCCTGTTCAGATGCCCTGCCCGGCCTCAGGGGCCGTCAGACCCCGTCAGACCTGCTGCCAGACCTGCCGTCAGAACTGCAGGAACCAGGAGTCGATCTTGCCGGTGTCGATGTTGGCGTTGTCGTTCACCCGCAGCTTCCACGTGCCGTTCGCGACCTCGGAGGAGGCGTTGACCGTGTAGGTGCGGATGATGTTGTCCGCACTGCCGCCGCTGCGGTTGTGCAGGGTGTAGACGCTGCCGTCGGGAGCGATCAGGTCGACCTTCAGGTCACCGATGTACGTGTGCTTGATGTCGACGGAGACGGTCAGCGCGGCCGGGGCGTTGCCGGGGACGCCGCTGACGGTGACCGGGGACTCCACGGTGGAGTTGTCGTTGATCGCGTAGTCGCCGGTGTTCTCGAACTTCTTGCCCGGCGGGTTGGTGGTGCCGCCGCCGACGAACAGCAGGCGGTTCGGCGAGCCGCTGCCGGGGCTGGTGACGACGTTCGGCGTGGAGGCGCTCACCAGTCCGGCGCTCACCTGCGCCGGGGTGCTCGACGGGTTCTCGGACAGGTAGACGGCGGCCGCGCCCGCGACGTGCGGGGAGGCCATCGAGGTGCCCGAGATGGTGTTCGTCGCGGTGTCGTTGGTGTTCCACGCGGACGTGATCGAGGAGCCCGGCGCGAAGATGTCCAGGATCGAGCCGTAGTTGGAGTAGCTGGCCTTCGCGTCGGTGCTGGTGGTCGCACCCACCGTGATCGCCTCGGCGACGCGTGCCGGGGACTTGGTGCTGGCGTCCGTCGACTCGTTGCCCGCCGCGACGGCGTACGTGATGCCGCTCGCGATGGAGTTGCGTACGGCCGTGTCCAGCGCGGAGTCGGCGCCGCCGCCGAGGGACATGTTCGCCACGGCCGGCTTGACGGCGTTCTGGGTCACCCAGTCGATGCCCGCGACCACCTGAGCGGTGGTGCCCGAACCGGAGTTGTTGAGCACGCGGACGCCGACGATCCTCGCCTTCTTGGCCACGCCGTAGGCGCCGCCCGCGACGGTGGCGGCGACGTGGGTGCCGTGGCCGTGGCCGTCCTGGGCGGTGTTGTCGTTGTCGATCGCGTCGTAGCCGTTGAAGGCACGGCCGCCGAAGTCGCCGTGGCTGATGCGGACGCCCGTGTCGATGACGTACGCCGTGACGCCCTCGCCGGCCTTGTCCGGGTAGGTGTAGCTGGAGTTGAGCGGCAGCGCCCTCTGGTCGACGCGGTCCAGGCCCCACGACGGCGGGTTCGGCTGCGTGGCGTCGATCGTGAACACGCGGTTCTGGACCACGGACTTGACGGCCGGGTCGGCCGCGAGCTTCCGGGCCTGCGCCTCCGAGACCTTGATCTCGTAGCCGTTGAGCGCCTTCTTGTACGTCCGGTTGATCTTCGCCCCGTACTCGCCGGCGATCGCACGGCCGGCGGCGGAGTCGGCCTTCGCCCCGTCCAGGGTCACGATGTAGCTGCCGGATATCGCGCCGGGCGCGCCGGCGTTCTCGATGAAGCCTTCCGCGGGAGCGGCGGTTGCCGGGAGCGCGGAAACCGCGCCGATGACGAGGGCGGCGACGGCGGTCGCACTGACACCGGCGATCTTGCGACGTGATGGACGCATCACGGTCATGTGAGGGGTCCTCCTCATAGGTGGTGCATTGCGGGGGGTGAGGCAGGCATGAGCATGACAACCAAGAACAGCCAATCTTGCGGTCAACTCCCGCCTGCCTCCGAAAGGTTGACGCACGCCACCGAGATCCCACAAGAGGACGAGGAACGCTTCACATCCGCGCCACACAACGGCCACGAACCGGCGAAGGACGCCTGTACGCGACACACAGCGGTCATGAACAGGCGTCTCTCCGTACCGGATCACCTCCGGACCCGCCCCGCCCGGGGCACCGGACCCCGTACTACTCGACGAAGTACGAGTCGTGCCGCACGAAGAATTCGGCGCGCTCCTCGTCCGTCGCGTCGGCGAGGGCGGCGAGCCCCTCGAAGTACTCCTCGCGCGCGGCACCCGGCGCGAAGATCATCAGCATCTCCGCCGGCGCGTCGGAGTCGTTGCGGAAGGCGTGCAGTCCGCCCTGCGGCACGTACAGGAAGTCGCCCTTCTTCGCGTCGACCCAGTCCGCGCCGTCGAAGAGGCGGACGGTCCCGTCCAGGATGAAGAAGGACTCCGAGATCGTCTTGTGGAAGTGGGTCCTGGGCCCGCCCGCCTTCGGGCTCATCTCCACCCGGTAGAGCCCGAACTCCCCTTTCGTCGAGGCCTTGGTGGCCAGGTAGTGGATCGCGTCCTTGCCCGCCTCCCCCAGCTCGGGCGGTGTGTCCACGGTCCTGAAGACCGCGCTGACCTCGCCCTCCTCGCGGTGGTAGACCTGCTCCGGATACTCCGGGTACGACATGGGTTTCCCCCTCCGTGGTCGGCTTGCCGTCCTGATCAACAGGCGGCTGCACGTCGTATTCCCGCCAGCGGACCGGCCGCCGGGATGATGAACTGGCCCCATGACCATCCACACCACTGAGCGCCGCAGTCAGACCGAACTCGCCCGCGTCTTCCACGCCTTGCACTCCCCCGGCACCCCGCTCGCCCTGGCCAACGCCTGGGACGTCGCCAGCGCCCGGGTCACCGAGGCCGCCGGGGCGCCCGCCGTCGCCACCACCAGTGCCGGGGTCGCCTGGAGCCTGGGCGACCCGGACGGGGACGCCATCGCCCGCGACCGCGCCGTGGAGCTGGTGGCCCGGGTCGCCGCCGCCGTTGCGGTCCCGGTGACCGCGGACATCGAGGGCGGCCACGGCGCGGACGCGACGGCCGTGGGCGAGACCGTCGCCCAGGTGATCGCGGCCGGGGCGGTCGGCATCAACATCGAGGACGGCCGGTGCGGGCCCGAGGAACTGGCGGACCGGATCGCGGCCGCCCGCGCGGCCGCCGACGCGAGCGGGGTGCCGCTGTACATCAACGCGCGTACGGACACGTACCTGTTCGGGCTCGGCGAGCCCGGCGCGGCCCGCCTGGAGGAGACCCTCGCGCGGGCCGCCCGCTACCTCGCCGCGGGGGCCAGCGGCGTCTTCGTCCCCGGGGTCGCCGACCCGGACACGGTCGCCGCGCTCGCCAAGGGCATCGACGGCCCGCTCAACCTCCTCGTCGGCCCCGGCTCCCCGAGCGTGTCCGAGCTCGGCGCACTGGGCGCGGCCCGGGTCAGCCTCGGCTCCTCCGTGGCCGAGGCGGCGTACGCGGTGGCCGCGCGGGCCACCCGGGAGCTGCTGTCGGACGGCACGTACACCGCCGTCGCCGACGGGCTCCCGTACGGGGAATTGAACGGCCTGCTCCAGGGCTGACGAGGGAGGGACGGGAGTGGGGGGGGGGGGGGGGGGGGGGGGAAGCCCCCCCCCCCCCCCCCCCCCCGGCCCCGATCCCGCCGGATCCTGCCCGATCGCGGGCAAATTCCTGGCCTGACGGTGTCCCGATCCCTAGGATCTTGCATCATGCACATATCAAAGCCCGCGGAGAAGTCCGCGCCCGAGGCAACGGTCCCGGCCGCGCCGGAGCCCGTCGCGCCGGCGGTCCCGGCCGCCGCCCGCCGTGTGACCGGGGCGGTCTGGGCGGCCCTCGCCATCGTCTACGTCGTCTGGGGCTCGACCTACCTCGGCATCCGCATCGTCGTCGAGACCATGCCGCCGTTCCTCTCCGCGGGCGCCCGCTTCATCACCGCGGGCCTGCTGCTGGCGGGGCTGGTGGCCTGGCGGCAGGGTCCGAAGGCACTGCGGGTGACCCGGGCCCAGCTGGGGTCCGCGGCACTGGTCGGCCTGCTGCTGATCCTCGGCGGCAACGGCCTGGTGGTGCTCGCCGAGCAGCACGTGCCGTCCGGGCTGGCCGCGCTGCTGGTCGCGGCCGTGCCGATGTGGGTGGTCCTGCTGCGCACGGCCGGCGGCGACCGCCCGCCGGCCCGGACCCTCGCCGGGGTCGCGATCGGCATGGGCGGCCTGGCGGTGCTCACCCTCCCGGGGCTCAGCGGCGACGTCCGGCTGTCCGGGGTGCTGACGATCCTGTTCGCGGCCCTGCTGTGGTCCCTGGGCTCGTACTCCTCCGGCAAGCTCAAAATGCCCTCCAACCCCTTCGCCGCCAGCGCGTACGAGATGCTCGCGGGCGGACTGGCCGCGGTCGTGGTGGCCCTGCTCCGCGGCGAACAGCAGGGCCTGGACCTGGGCGCGGTCTCGACGCGCTCGTGGGTGGCGCTCGGCGGGCTGATCGTCTTCGGGTCCCTGATCGCCTTCACCGCGTACGCCTGGCTGCTCCAGTCCGCGCCGCTCTCGCTCGTGTCGACGTACGCCTACGTCAACCCGGTCGTGGCGGTCTTCCTGGGCGCCCTGGTCCTCGGCGAGGCCCTGACCTGGCCGATCCTGCTCGGCGGCGCGATCGTGGTGGCGGGCGTGTGTGTGATCGTCAGTACGGAGCGCAAGGGCTGACGCCCTGAAGCCCTGACGCCTTGAAGCCGTGACGCTTGCAAAGCCGCGACGTCCTGAAGCCCTGACGTGCGGCGGCCTGTCTCAGGCGGTGTCCCCGGCCGCGGCCTCGTACAGGGCCTTGGCGCGGGCGTCGAAGCGGGCGGCGGTGGAGTCGACGTCCGTGTCCCCGCCGCTCAGCACGGCGATCAAGCGGCCCGGACCGCCCTTGCCGCCGCGGTCGGCCACCCAGGGGCTGCCGCTGGTGCCGGTCCAGAACCCGGCGCAGCGGATGTAGAGCATCCCCTGCTCGTCCTTGTCGGGGCCGGTCTGCGTGGTGCAGGAGACGGGCTCGTTGCGGGGGTTGTGCTCCTCGTCCGGGTAGCCGACCACCGTCACGTCCCGCTTCTCGCCGGAGTCCCAGTCGGGCCGGGGGGCAGCGCCCCGGCCGCCGACCGCGTCCTGGACGCTGCGGCCGTCGCCGTCGGGCTCGACGGTGAGGAAGGCGTAGTCGGCGGTGTCGTCCCCGTACAGCCGCCAGCGGTCGTCGACGTGGACCGAGCGGATCTTCCAGGTGCCCAGCGGCTGCCGGCCGGAGCCCTCGCCGGAGAAGGCGGGGGCGAAGGACAGCGCGCCGATCTCCAGCCCGTCGTGGGCGAGCTCGCCCGGCTCGCCGTCCTCACCGGCCGGGGTGACGCAGTGCGCGGCGGTGGCGACGACGTTGCCGTGCGGGCTGTCGACCACGCTGGCGGTGCACCAGTGCTCCCCGTCCGCCATGAGCACGCCCACGGTCGGGAACGGGTGCGCCGGTTCGTCCCCGGACAGGAGGAACGCGATCGCGAGCAGCGCGGAGGTCCCGGCCGCCGCGGCGGACAGGCCCTTGGACCAGGTGCCCATCAGACGTCGGGGGCCGCGTCCCGGTCATGGGCCGGCGCCGGGTCGGGTGTCGGGGGCAGGAGCACCTTGCTGATCCACTCCAACGAGCCCTCCCTCATTCCGCGGACGTACGACTTGCCGTTGTGCTCCCCATCCTCGATCACCTGCAGCCGGGTGTGCACGGGACCCTTCCCGTACATGCGCATGAACCGCTCCAGCTTCGCGCGGCCGGTCTCCTCGGTCCCGATCTGGAAGGCGACGTAGACGTCGGGGCCCTTGGAGCCGATCAGTCGCTGCGCGAGCTTCTCGGGGTTGTTGGCGTCCATCTCCTCGCGGTGCCCCCGCCACAGCGGCGAATCCGGTGCGGTTTCGGGGCCGGAGGCGATCACGGCCTTGAAGCGCTCGGGGTACTTCATGACCTGCTTGAGGGCGACGAAGCCGCCCGAGGAGGAGCCCATGAAGGCCCAGCCGTCGCGGGACTCGAACGTGCGGAAGTTCGCCTTGACGAAATCCGGGACGTCCTGGGCCATCCAGGTGCCCATCTTGGGCCGGCCGGGGATGTCGGAGCCGTCGTAGTAGAACTTCTTGTCCGGGTTCAGGACCGGCATGACCACGATGAACGGCAGGCTGGTGCCGTTCTCGACGCCGTCGATGACGGCCTGCTGGAGTCCGAGGCCGGTGCCCATCCAGTAGTTCTTCGGGTAGCCGCGGCCGCCGGGCAGGGCGATCAGCACCGGGAAGGCGCTCTTCGCGTACCGCGGGTCCTCGTACTCCTTGGGCACCCACACCCACACGTCGCCGGTGAAGCCGGACCGCGCGCCGACCAGCGTCGTCCGGCCGATCTCCGTGCCGTCCGGGAGGCGGCTGGCGCGGACGAAGTCCGCCCGCGGGCCCGTCGGCATGCTGACGCCCGGGCGGTTCTTGCTGACGACCCCGTCGACGTGGCTGCGGCCGAAGGAGATCGGCTCGCCGTCGTCCGACAGGAGCCCGGACTTCCACGCGGCGGCGCCGCCTCCCGCGATCAGCGCGAGGGCCAGTACGCCGCCCAGCAGCCGCAGGCGCTTCGGCCGCTCGGGGCCCTTCTGACGGTTGTGCTCCACGGTGATGACCGACCGTTCCTTACTCCGACCGCGGCGCTGCCGGGGCAGGCCGTTTGATCCCTCTTCACCCCATACAGAGGGTTCGCCGTTCCAAAGGGTTCCGTCCAGAATGCGCCATCCGGGGTGGTGTTCCCCACGCGGCGCCGGGGTGCGGCCGCCCGGCTCAGGGGCTGCTCCAGCGGCCCTCGAGCCGCGGGCGGACCGCGGGCGGGCCGCACCGCGGCCGGAGGGACCGGGTCAGGCCGCGTCGGGCGTCGGCTTGGCCATGACCTTGCTGATCCACTCCAGGGAGCCTTCCTCCATGCCGCGGACGTAGTCCCAGCCGTTGTGGTCCCCGTTCTGGATCACGCGGGTGGTGATCTTGACCGGCCCCTTGCCGTGGTCCTTCTCGAACTTCTTGAGTCGGGCCAGGTCCGCGCTGCCCTCCTTGGTGCCGATCTGGAAGTTCACGTAGACCTCGGGGCCGGTCCCGCGGCTGAGCTTCGCGGCGAGCTTGCCCGGGTCGTTGGCGTCCATCCGCTTCCGGTCGCCGTTCCACAGGGGTGAGTCGGGGGCGGTCTCGCCGCCGCTGGCGATGACGGCCTTGAAGCGGTCCGGGTGCTGCATGACCATCTTGAGGCCGACGAAGGCGCCGGAGGAGTTGCCCATGAAGGCCCAGCCGTCACGGGACTTGAAAGTGCGGAAATTGGCCTTGGTGAAGGCGGGGATGTCCTCGGCCATCCACGTGCCCATCTTCGGCTGGCCGGGTATGTCGGAGCCGTCGTAGTAGTTCGTCTCGTCCGGGTTGAGGACGGGCATGATCAGGATGAAGGGCAGGCTGGTCCCCGCCTCGGCCCCGGCGCTGACGGCCTTCTGGAGGCCGAGGCTGCGGTCGGCCCAGTAGTTGGTCGGGTAACCGTTGCCGCCGGGCAGGGAGATCAGGACCGGGAAGGCGCTCTTCGCGTACTTCGGGTCGTTGTACTCCTTGGGCACCCACACCCACACGTCGCCCGTGAAGCCCGACTTGGCGCCGGTGAGCTTGGTCTTGACGATCGAGGTGCCGTCGTCGAGCCGGCTGGTCCGCCGGAATTCCGCGAGCGGGCCGGTGGGCATCGAGACCGGGGACTGCGCCTCGTCCTTGCCGGCGGCGCCGCCGGCCTCGCCGTCCTTGCCGTCCTTGGCGGGCGGCGGGGTCTGGGCGAAGGTCACGGGCTCGCCGTTGTCGTTGAACCAGTCGAGCTTCCAGCCGGTGACGCCCACGCCGGCGAGCACGGCGACGGCGACGGCCGCACCGATCCACCTGCGACGGCGGGAGCCGCGGGGCGGGCGGGTCGGCTCCCCGTCGCGCCCGCTGCCGTCGCCGTCGCCACCGTGGGAACGGGGCTCCGGCTGCACCGGCTGCGGCGGCGGGTACTGCGGGTACGGCTGGTAAGGCTCGGCGTACGACGGGGGGTGCGGGTCGCCGTACGGAGCCCGGGGGTACTGCGGCTGCTGGGACTGCGGCTGCTGCGGCTGCTGCGGCTGGCCGTACGGCCCCTGCCCGTACTGCCCGTACTGGCCGTACGGCTGCTGCTGCCCGTACTGCTCCTGCTGCCCGTGACCCGCCGGATCCCCGTACGGCTGCCGGTACGGATTCGGGTACGGCTGATCGTCAGGCCGCGGGCGCTGCGGGTACTGGTGCACGGAACTCGCTCCGAACGGTCATGCCTGCCCCCACGGGACAGATCGGCTGGGCATCCCCCGCACTACCTGATGCACCGATGACCCAAGAGGTTGCACAAACCCGCCAAAAATATGATCGGACCTTCACTTCCTCCAGTAGCTGGGGACGGAGTCGTTGCGGGCCCGCTGGAGCGGGTCGTGCACCAGGCGCAGGAGCGCGCCCGCCGGTGTCACGACCAGGTGGTAGAGCAGGGCGAGCCCGGCCCGCCGGGCCGGATCAGTCCATGGGGATCGACGCACGCCAGTCCCCCTCCTCGTGCCATTCGGGCTGGGCCGGCTTCTCCAGCAGGAAGTCGCCGAGGACCAGCAGGTCGATACGGGTGCGCATGAAGCAGGTGTAGGCCTCTTCGGGGGTGTTCACGATGGGCTCCCCGCGTACGTTGAAAGAGGTGTTCACCAGCACCGGGCACCCGGTCTGCTCCTTGAACTCCGTGAGCAGGCGGTGGAAGCGGGGATTGCGCTCGGCGGTCACCGTCTGCACCCGCGAGGAGAGGTCCACGTGCGTGACCGCGGGGACCGTCGAGCGCGGGATCCGCAGCAGGTCGAGCCCCTTCGGTCCGGCGGCCGCTCCCGATCCCCGTGCCGGTTCCGTTTCCGGCTCCGGCGCCGTCCGCCGCGACTGTGCGACGGGCGCCGTGACCAGCATGTACGGGCTCTCCTGCGGGAGGTCGAACCAATCCTTGGCGTCCTCGGCCCGGACCGCGGGGGCGAAGGGCCGGAACGACTCGCGGAACTTGGTCTTCAGGTTGAGCTCGGAGTGCATCGCCGGGTCCCGCGGGTCGGCGAGGATCGAGCGCGCCCCGAGCGCCCTGGGCCCGAACTCCATCCGGCCCTGGAACCACCCCACGATCCGCCCCGCTGCCAGCTCCCCGGCCACCCGCCGCTCCAGGGCGTCCCCCGACAGCCGCGTGTACGGGATCCCGCGCCCGGTCAGGAACGCCTCGATCTCCTCGGGGCCGTAGCCGGGCCCCAGCAGCGCCCCCGCCATGGCGTCGGTCCGGCGGGCGACGTGCGGCCGGGGCGCCCCGCGCCGGTGCGACTCCGCCAGGGCCGCGCCGAGCGCCCCGCCGGCGTCGCCGGCCGCGGGCTGGATCCAGACCTCGTCGAACAGTCCCTCGGCGACGATCCGGCCGTTGGCCACGCAGTTGAGCGCCACCCCGCCGGCCAGGCACAGGCGCCGCTCGCGGGTCCGTTCGCGTACGGTGCGGGCCAGCCGGAGCACCACCTCCTCGGTGACCTGCTGGACGGACGCCGCGAGGTCGAACTCCCGCTCGGTGAGCGGCCCTTCCGGCTCCCTGCGCGGGCCGCCGAACAGCTCCTCGAAGCCGCCGCCCACCATGGTCCGGCCGTGCAGGAAGGTGAAGTGGCGCATGTTCAGCCGGAACGACCCGTCCGGCTTGACGTGGATGAGCCGCTCGCGGATCAGCTTCGCGTACCGCGGCGTCCCGTACGGCGCGAGCCCCATCAGCTTGTACTCGCCCGAGTCGACCTTGAAGCCGCAGAAGTACGTGAACGCCGAGTACAGCAGCCCCAGCGAGTGCGGGAAGCGCAGCTCGCCCAGCGGGCGCAGGCGCCTGCCGCTGCCGTGCCACATCGTGGTGGTCGCCCACTCGCCGACGCCGTCGATGCAGAGCACGGCCGCGGACTCGTACGGGCTGGGGAAGAACGCCGAGGCCGCGTGCGCCGCGTGGTGGCGGCTCGCGGTCACGGGCGGCAGGACCGCCCCGCCGGCCTGCTCCCGCAGCCGGCGGGCCACCTCGTCCGTCGCCTTCCGCTTCCAGGCCAGCCACTGCGGGAACGCCTCGCGGAACACCGGGAGGCCGCCGGGCGAGGCCGCCAGCCAGGTGGCGAGGACCCGGCGGAACTTGAGCGCCGGGTCCTCGTAGAAGGCGATCGCGGTCAGGTCGCCCAGCCCGGCGCCGGCCTCCCGGAGGCAGTAGTCGACGGCCCGGGCCGGGAACTCGGGGGTGTGGCGGCGGCGCGTGAAGCGCTCCTCCTGCGCCGCCGCCAGCGGCACCCCGTCCGCCACCAGCGCGGCGGCACTGTCGTGGTAGTACGCCGAGATCCCCAGGATCAGCTCCGGCATCGGCGACCCCCTCCCTTCAGTCCCTGCCTTCGGTCAGAACAGGGGATAGACCGAGGCGTCGTCGTCCGGCTGCCTGCGCAGCCGGTTGGTGCGGGCCGGCGCCGGCGCCGCCTCCGGCTCGGTGTGCTGTGCGGCGGACGCGGCGGGTGCGGCAGGTGCCGCGCCGGCCGGTGCGGGCTCCGCCGCGGCTTGCGGTGCGGGCTGCTCCTGCGCCGTGCCGCGCTTCAGCAGCCGGCCGGAGAGCCCCTTCAGTACGGACACGGGTACTCCTCAGTCGAGGTCGAGGTGGTGCGCGATGGCCCGGGCCGTCGCGTCGTACCCCAGGTCGGTCAGGTGCACCCGGTCGATGAACAGCCAGTCCTGCGGCGCGGCGGTCTCGGCGAGGACGCGGTTCAGGTCGAGGAACGGCACTCCGGCCGCGGCGCAGCCGGCCCCGATCGCGTCGGCGTAGGAGCGGCCGACCTCCATGGTGGAGATGTCGTTGTGGTAGCGCAGGAAGTTCGAGACGTCGTCGAGCTCCTCGAAGAGCGCCTTCTCCTCGGCGGTCGGCTCCTCGCGGACCCACGGCGCCAGCGGCTGGAGCACGTAGTGCAGCCGCGCGCCGAGCCCGTCGGCCACCGTCTTCCAGGCACCCATGTGCCGGACCGTCAGTTCGGCTGCGTGGGCGACGCGTTCCGCGGCGGACGGTACGGTCTCGGGGGCCGCTCCGCAGTCGAAGAAGGCCCCGTGGCGCCCCTGCTCCTGTGCGGACAGCCGGCTGAGGACGAGGTTGTTGACCCCCGAGCACAGGACGATGTCCTCGACCTCGGGCAGCAGGTGCCGGAAGAACGCGACCAGCATCAGCTCCTGGACGGAGTTGTGGCTCTGACCGGCGTAGTTGAGCCACGGCAGCCGCGGCGCGTACGAGGTCCACAGCCGGGAGGCCACGGTGGCGGCGTCCCCGGTGGCGCCCACCCCGTACATGGCCGAGCTGCCCGCGAGCAGCCGGACCGGTCCGGCGGGGCGCTCCCCCGCGACGGTGGCGAGGGCGCCGCCGGGGCCGCGGGTGTACCGGAAGCCGTGGGCGTCGGTGCGGGAGACGGGCGTCTCGTCGTCTCCGTACTGGAAGAAGCCGATGTAGGGCTGGTCCTCCAGGTCGAAGGTGTAGTGCTCCATGTGCGGGGTGAGTTCGGCGCGGGGTGAGGACATGCCGCTGGGCCTCCCGGTCCTGGCGTTGCGTCGTGGGTGGGTGCGTGTGGGGGGCGGGTCAGTGCGCGGCCGGCGGCAGGTCGTACAGGGCGCCGGGCAGGTCCTCGCGGATCAGGTCGGCGTTGATGGCCATGGCGGCGAGGCCACCGCTGGCTGCGGCCATGGCGCCCTGCTGCATGTTGTTGCCGAGGTCGCCGGCCACGTACAGCCGGGGCAGCTCGGTCCGGCCGCGCTCGTCCTTCTGCACGGCTTCCAGGTCGGGCGCCTCCAGCCAGGGGCGCAGCGGCTCCACCCGGGGCTCGGTGTCCATGTGCAGGAACAGCGCGCCGAAGGTGACGGTCCGGCCGTCGGCCAGGGCGACGGCGACGCCGTCCTCGTGCGCGGACAGCTGTACGACCTTGTCGGCGAGGGTGGGGATGCGGGCCGCGTCGAGGTGGCCCTGCTCCTCGGCAGGCAGCTCGCGCCCGTCGGAGAGGTAGGTGATCGAGTCGGTCCACGCGGTCAGGGTGGTGGCCAGGCACTCGCTGGGCACGGTGCCGCCGTACACGCCGAAGGTCTTGCCGCGCACCTCCCAGCCGTGGCAGTACGGGCACTCGAAGACGGCCTTGCCCCACAGCTCGGCGATGCCGGGCACGGCCGGCAGCTTGGAGCGCACTCCGGCCGCGTAGAGGACCGCCCGCGCACGGAAGGTGCCGGACTCCTTGGTGGTGACGGTGACGGCATCCTCGCCGGGGGTCACCGAGACCACCTCGTCGTCCCTGAAATCCACGTCGTAGGAGCCCAGTTCGGTGCGGGCGCGGGCGCGGAAGTCGGCGATGGTGACGCCGTCGTTGGTGATGAGGTTGTGCATCACTCCGGCGGCCATGTTGCGGGCGTCGCCGGAGTCGATGACCAGGACGCGGCGTCGCGAACGGCCAAGGTAGAGCGCCCCGTTCAGGCCGGCGGGTCCGCCTCCGACGATCACGGTGTCGTAGAGGTCCGTGGTCATGGTCACTCCTTGTCGAGTACGTCGAGTACTTCGTTGTGTACGGGCGTCCGCGCGCCGAGGGGCGCGAACAGCAGCAGGGCGCCGGCCGCCAGGGCGATTCCGGCGACGACGAAGACGGTGGGGACGGAGGTGGCCGCGGCCAGCACTCCGCCGAGGGCGGCGCCGACGGGCATCGCACCCCAGGCGCACAGGCGCGACACGCTCATCACGCGGCCCTGGAAGTCCTCGGGGGTCAGCCGCTGGCGCAGCGAGACCACGGGGATGTTCCAGCCCATCATCACGATGCCGTTGAAGAACAGGGCGGCGGCGGCCTGCCAGGCGTTGGCGGCGAGGCCTACGCAGGCGTACGCCGCTCCCGAGCCGACCAGCGACCAGCAGGCCAGCCGGCCGGCCGGCACCCGGTCCGTGGCCCAGGGCACCAGGGCGCTGCCGGCCACGGCGCCCAGCGATCCGGCGGCGAGCAGCAGGCCGTAGCCGGTCGCGCCCATGCCCAGGTGCCGGTCGCTGAGCAGGACGAGCAGCGAGAAGGTGGCGGAGAAGGCGAGCCCGTAGA
The DNA here is from genome assembly GCF_055602345.1 of Streptomyces sp. NPDC037401. Taxonomy (NCBI): domain Bacteria; kingdom Bacillati; phylum Actinomycetota; class Actinomycetes; order Kitasatosporales; family Streptomycetaceae; genus Streptomyces; species Streptomyces sp. NPDC037401. The sequence continues at coordinate 8,113 of NZ_JBVJWO010000010.1, read as the reverse complement.
GCGCGCTGACCGCCAGGGTCAGGCGCAGGGTGCGGTGTCCGAGGACGAACCGCAGACCGCTGCGGATGCCCTGGAGGACGGTCTCCCGCGGCGCGTTCTCCGCCGCCGCCCGCTCCTCGGCCGCGCCGGGCGCCGGATCCTCCGCGGCCGCCGGGGTGCGGCCGCGCCGCCCGGCGGTGGCCAGTCCGAGCAGCAGGACCGCCGCGACGGCGTACAGCGTGCCGCCGACGCCGAGCGCCACGGTCGCGGCCACGCCGATGAGCAGACCGGCGAGCGGGGGTCCGACCATCTCGTTGAGCACGGTCTGCGCGGTCTGGAGCCGGCCGTTGGCCCGTTCCAGGTTCCTGCCGTCGACGATGGCCGGCAGCATCGCGGGCGCCGCGGTGTCGGCCAGCGTTTCCGCGATGCCCAGCAGGAACGCCAGCACGTACAGGACGGCGAGCGGCGGCTGCGCGGCGGCGACCAGCGGAACGGCCGCGAGCAGCGCCGCCGCCCGCAGCAGATTGCTGTACAGCACGATGCGCCGGCGGTCCCAGCGGTCGGCCAGGACTCCGGCGGGCAGCGCGAAGAGCAGCCAGGGGAGCATGTTGACGGCGGTCAGCCCCGCCACCGCCGCCGGGTCCGGGTGACCGGTGACCACGAGCAGCGGCAGCAGGGTGCGGGTGATGCCGTCGCCGGCGTTGGACGCCGCCGTCGAGCCCCACAGCCACCGGAAGGGGCGGCCGAGGGCGGGTGCGGCGGCGTCCGGGCCTGCGTCCGCGGCGGGGGCGGAGGTCCGGCTCATTCGTGCCAGCCCCGCAGTCCCAGCAGCCGCTCGCCGAGGGGGTTCAGCTCGGCCGGCCCCCACAGCGTGTGCTCCTCCTTGCGGATGCCGCCCTCCGGCGGGTGCGGCGGCACCCGGTCCCGCCAGAAGCGGACGCGGGCGTCGGCCATGCCCTCGATGTCCGGGCGCGCCGGGGCCATGGTGAGGTACTGGGCCATCCGCACCTGGTCCTCGGTCACGTTGGGGTGGACGCCGTGCGGGAGCAGGCTGTTGAAGATGATCAGGTCACCGGGGTCCACGCTCGGCGTGGTGATCTCGTAGCCCGTGATGTCAGGGGTGTACGGGTCGCGGTCGTCGGGCTGCTCCGCCACCCACTTCTCCCAGTGGGTGAAGATCTCCGGCACGCACTGGAAGCCGCCGATCCGCTCGTTGCCCTCGGTGAGGGACAGGACCGACTGGCAGCTGATGGGCAGCTGCTCGATGGAGGTGTCCACGTCCCAGTGGATGAACCCGTCGAACTCGCGCTCGCCGTGGTTGGGCGGGTTGACGTTGGCGAAGTCGATGGTCACCCACAGGTCGGGGCGGTCCCAGATGTCGACGAAGGCGTCGTACACCCGCTGCGTCTGCCGGTTGTCCCACTGGGCCTGGTGGTTGTACATCTCGACCAGACCGCTGTGGCCGGGCAGCCGGTCGTTGCCGGTGTGCGGCGAGGCCCAGGTCGAGCGGTCGTCCGGGCTCATGTCGAGGAACTCCATGAGCGCGGCGCCCAGCCGTTCGGCGTTGGCCACCGGTACGGCCTCGCGGATGATCACGTATCCCTCGGTGATCCACTGCTCCCACTCGGCGGGCGTCATGGCCCGCAGCGGCAGGGTCTTGCGGACGTCTCTCAGCTGCACGCTAGCCACGGGGTTCCCTCGCTTCGATGATCGTGTGGTGGTCGGGCAGGACGACGGCGTCCAGCACCGTGCCGGCCAGCAGGTCCAGCGCCTCGTCCAGGCCGTTGAGGATCGGACGGCCGTTGTCGTTGGCGCTCGCGCTGATCAGCAGCGGCAGCCCGGTGCGCTCCCCCACCGCGTGGCACAGCCGGTGCAGCGCGGGCTGCACCTCGGCACGTACGGTCTGCACCCTGGCGGTGCCGTCGATGTGCCGCGCCTGGGAGAGGAGTTCGGCGCGGTCGGTCCGGACCCGCGCGGCGAACAGCATGGTGTCGGTGTGGTCGAGGGGCCCGGTGAAGTACTGGTCCGCCAGCTCCTCGGGGCACACCGGGGCGACCGGGTGGTACCACTCGCGGCCCTTGACGGTGCGGGACAGGTGCACGCGGGAGCCCTGCCAGTGCGGGGAGACCAGCAGCACCCGGTGCCCCAGGCCGCGCGGGCCGGTTTCCAGGTCGCCTTCGAGCCAGGCCACGGCCTGCTCGTCGGCGAGCAGCTGCGCCACCTCGTCGATGACGTCCTCCCGGCCGGGCAGGGTCCGCACCACGTGTCCGGCCGCTTCGCCGGCCTTCCGTACACCGGCGCCGGGCAGCGCCAGCGGCGGGCCGGCGTAGGCCACGGCGGGCCAGGCCAGGCCGGTGAGGCGGGGCCGGTCGGCGGGGCCGGCGGCGGCGAGCGCCGCGCCCAGCGCGACTCCGGAGTCGTCGCAGCAGGTGGGCACGTACACCCAGGAGAAGCGGCCGGACTCGGCAAGTGCCGTGTTGGCGTTGATGTTGAGTGCGCAGCTGCCGGCGTAGCAGAGGGCCGGGTAGTCGGGGTAGCGCCGGCCGAGGCCGGTGATCAGGCCCACGAGGTCGATCTCGAGGGCGGCCTGGAGGGTGGCGGCGAGGTCCCGGCAGTTGCGCTCGTAGGGGCCGCGCCCGACCTCGATGACCTGCCCCTCTGCGGTGCGGAAGGCGTCGGGGAACACCGTGGCGTACGAGTGGACCACGTCGTCGTCCGAGGAGTCGGCGAGCCCCGCGTCGAGGTAGCCGCCGCTCTCCGGGTCGAACTCCCACCAGTCGTCCTCGTACCGCAGGGCGGTGCCCGCCAGCCAGAGGTCGTCGAGCGGGGCGAAAAGGTCGGGCGTGGCGCGCCGGGCCCGCTGCGGTACGAACATGGCCCGCAGGATGGGGAGCACGCCGCGCAGCGGTTCGCCGGTGGGTGCGAGGCCCATCACCTTGCCGGTGTGGAACTGGCTGCCGTGGATGCGGCGGGCCAGTGCCTCGGCGACCAGTCCGAAGCGGGGGCCGGTGCGGTTGTTGAAGGACAGCACCGGGGTGAGCACATCGCCGTCGCCGAGGCAGACCATGCCGGATTCGGCGTAGCCGCCGGTGCCGTCGAGGGCGACGACGAGCGCCTTGCTCGCACCGGAGGCGTAGTAGGCGAGGGCCGCATGGGCGTAGTGGTGGCGTACGGCGACCAGTTCGGGCGGCCCGTCGGCGGCCGCCGACGGGCCGGCCGTGGGGGTGGCCGTGGCAGCGGCCGGGAGGACGACGGGCCAGCCCTCGGCGGAGATCGGGCGCAGTACCGCGTCGGCCAGGTCTCCGCCCGGCGCGGACCAGCGGGCGTCCTGGCCGACCAGTTCGACCAGCGCCGGGGGCAGTACGGGGCAGACCGGCGTGTACCAGTCCGCCACGGCGATGCGTGTCACCGGCGTGGCCGCGAGGGTGCTCAGTTCGGCCGCCCAGGCCGCCACGGACCCGGCGACCTCGGCGTTGCCGCCGCACACGTGGCGCATGCCGACCCGGCGCTCGGCCTCGATGACGTGGAACCCGCCCGCGTCGGTGAGCGCGACGGCGGCGTCGTGCCCGAAGTGCATTCCTATCGTTGCCATGGCCCCGTCTTTCAGGCGGCCGCGACGGCGACCGCGCCGGCGACCTGGGCGTGGTGTCGCTCGAGCAGGCCCTGGACCACTTCGCGCATGTAGCCGCAGTAGCCCGGGGACATCAGGTGGATGGAGCCGTTCTCCTCCTCCAGGGCGCCGGCGGAACCGCCGGAGCAGGTGCCCTGGAGCTCGCAGCCCTGGCAGCCGGGGCCGTTGGTGTAGGCCCGCATGCCGTAGTCCTTGTAGGCGGGCGAGGTGAAGATGCCCTTCCAGTCGTCGATGTCGCCGAGCTTGCGGGCGGTGGCCTTGCAGGCGAAGACGGAGCCGTTGGGCTCGATGGAGAGCTGGCGGCCGACGGCGGGGCAGGTCTTGTAGTCGGCGTGCTCGGCCCAGGTGGCCTCGTCGATGATCATCTGGAAGGTCTGGTACCAGTAGCCGCTGAGCTGGACCCCCACGGAACGGCCGTAGTCCACGGCCTCCAGGAGCTTGCGCGCGACGTCCTTGGGCTGGTGCAGCGCGAAGAACTCGTTCGCCTGGAAGGAGACGATGACGTCGAGGACCGGGATGCCGGCCTCGGCGACGAAGTCGATCAGCGGGGTGCCCCACTTGTCCCAGGTGTACTGGGAGAGCACGGTGGTGATGTTGACCGGGACGCCGGCGGCCTTCATGTCGAGGATCGCCTGGCGGACCACGCCCCACGGGGTGCGCTGCTGCTGGCCGCCTCGGAACTCTCCGGTCTCGGGGACCAGGTAGTCGATGGAGACGGTGGTGTCGACCTTGTGGCGGGCCAGCGCGGCGAGCAGCTCCTTGTCGATGCGGGAACCGTTGCTGGTGAGGTCGTACGACAGGCTCACGCCGTCGTACGCGTCGCCGAAGGTGCGCAGCACGTGCAGGATCGTGCCGCGGGCGAGGGTCGGCTCTCCGCCGAAGAAGGAGATCGTCAGGTGCCCGCCGCCGTTGGCCTTGCGCAGGGCGATGGCCTCGCGGATGGTCTTCTCCGCCACCTCCTTGGACATGTGCATGGAGGGGTTGCGGGCCTCGCTGTCGCCCTTGTTCCAGTCGCCCTTGGCGAAGGTGGGGCCGGTGTCCTGGCGGGCGCTGCGCAGCTCGACGAGGACCGGGCCGGGCTTCACGGACTCGCCGGAGGTGTTGCGCTCCTCCACGCCGCCGTCGAAGTTGTACGCGAAGCAGCCCTGGCAGGAGAAATTGCAGGCGTTGGTCAGGACGAGCTGGATCGAGGAGTGGAACACGCCCGTGCCCAGCACCTCTTCGCGGCTGTCGAGCAGGGCCGCGATCTCGGTGCCCTCGTCGTGGCCGGCCTCGACGAGGTAGCGGGACTCGATGAGGTCGTGCAGGGAGGCCTCGCTGACCCGGGCCCGCAACTGCTCCAGGGCGATGCCGTCCGCCGCCTCCTTGAGCAGGTCCACGGTGTCCGCGTCGACGATCCGGGCGTTGCCGAAGAGGGAGTGGAAGGCGATCGTTTCGCCATTTCCGTCGTACGCGTCGATACGGCCGCCGAAGCGCGTGAAATCACGGTCCTGAGCGGACCGCAGCGTACGTACGTAACGTGAGGACTGGTAGACGGAATTCGACATGGTGACTTGTCCCTGCCTCTCGCGGCATTCCGGAGTGAACAACTCGGTGATTCGGGCTTCGGGATTCGGGCGCGGAATTGTGCGGGGGCCCGGGGTGCTCGGCGGGGCCCACCCTTTCGGCGGGCCCCTTCGGAGCGATGGAACTCAGGACTGGGCGTCGTGCGGCTGCTCAGCCTTGGCTTCGGCCTCGGCCGCCGCGTCCTCGGTCAGGTGCTTGTGAACAGGGACGATGGTCGGCGCGTTGCCCTTGTCCTGCGACACGAAGGCGCAGGGGCGCGGCCCCGCGGTGGCGGCGGGCTTCTCGGGTTTGCGGATTTCAGCCATGTGAGGGCTCCTCGGTTCGGTCTGGCACGAACTCGACAACTGAAGCAGCAGACGTCTCGGGTCGACAGCGACCAACGAGCCAGGACGACGCCCTGATTTCGATTACGTTGAGTGAAAGCGGAATTCCTCTTTTCGCAGCCGCCCGGACCACGCCACAGGCGGGCTGAACTGCTGGAACGCGCCCTCGCCCGACAACCCGAGGAGACGCTCCGATACGCGTGATCATTACGGAAAAGACCGGAACACCTGCTTCCACCAGACCGGAATGCCTTGTTCCGGGTGGCTAGATCACGCCGTTAGCCAAACCTAACTTCCAGCCGGAAGGCGCCGCCGAGAGCCCCCGGGGCACGAAAAAGGGGCCGGACGCGCAGCGCGTCCGGCCCCTCACACCGCCCCTGAGCGGCAACAACACCTACTTGTCGCGCAGTTCACCCGCAAGCAGGCCCATGGTGAACATGTCGTACCACTGGCCGTCGCGACGGAAGACCTGACGCAGCCGACCTTCCTCCACGAAACCGACCTTGCGGTATATGTGCTGGGCAGGGTGATTCTCCGTGACCACGGTCAGGGTGATCTTGTGGAGGCGCATCTTCTCGAATCCGTAGCGGCATATCGTCCGCATGGCATCGGTCGCATATCCGCGCCCCCAGTAATCCTTTTCCCCGAGATAGATATCGAGTTCGGAAATTCCCGTCTCGGGTTCGGCGCCGTGCAGCGCGACCAGACCGATGAGTTTGCCGTCCTCGAGCGCCTCGACGCCGTACACGACGTCCCCGTACGTGTTCCGCTCCCGGTCCGCGAGCCACTTCTCGACCCGCGCCGGCGTCTGCGCGTACTCCTCCCGCATCCACCGCATGACCTCGGGATCGTGGTTCCACCGCCACAACGCCCCGGCATCGCCGGTCTCCATGGCCCGCAGCCGCACCAGGTCTCCAAGCATCACGCGCCCCGCCCTCTCAAGATCACTTCATCAGCCCGCCACCCTCGCACACGCGTACAGCCCGGCTCAACTCCTTTGCCGGGCGTCGCACCCGGGCTCAGGTACGCGGCTGGTTGAAGCGAAGCATGTTGCCGGAGGGATCGCGGAAGGCGCAGTCGCGGACGCCGTAGGGCTGGTCGACCGGCTCCTGGAGCACCTCGCCGCCCGCGGCGCGGATGCGCTCGAAGGTCGCGTCGCAGTCGCCGGTGCGGAAGATGACCCCGCGGAGCAGGCCCTTGGCCAGCAGCTCCGCCATGGCCTCACGGTCGGCGGGCGAGGCGTTCGGGTCCGCGAGGGGCGGCTCGAGGACGATGTCCACGTCGGGCTGCTCCGGCGACCCCACGGTCACCCAGCGCATCCCCTCGAAGCCGACGTCGTTGCGCACTTCGAAGCCGAGTACGTCCCGGTAGAACGCGAGCGCCTTGTCGTGGTCGTCGACGGCGATGAAGCACTGTGAGAGCTTGATGTCCATGCGCTCCACGCTAGGCGTGCAGCTCTGGTTTCGCTTCTCCGTTCCTGACCGGCCGCGTGTGGATCTTGGCGACGCAGGGCGGGATGGCCGCGCTCTCGTCATGGCTGCGGGCCCGGTAGGCGCTCGGGCTCTCGCCGACCAGCTCGGTGAACCGTGAGCTGAACGACCCCAGCGACGTACAGCCCACCGCGAAGCAGACCTCCGTCACCGACAGGTCCCCCCGCCGTAGCAGCGCCTTGGCCCGCTCGATCCGCCGCGTCATGAGGTAGCTGTACGGGGTCTCGCCGTAGGCGGCGCGGAAGCTGCGCGAGAAGTGCCCCGGCGACATGAGCGCGACCTGCGCCAGCGCCGCGACATCGAGCGGCTCGGCGTAGTCGCGGTCCATCCGGTCACGAGCCCGGCGCAGCCGGACGAGATCCTCCAAGTTCACCACCCCACCATCGCACGCCGCCGCCACGATCACCGGCGACTTGGCGATTGTGTACACATGGGCCACTCGGTGCGCTTGAGCGCATGACGCAGCCACTGCCCATAGAGTCCATCCGCGATGTCCGGGCGCATCTGGCCGAAGTCGTGGAGCGGGCCGATCGCGACGACGTGCCCACGGTGATCACGCGCCGGGGCAAGGAAGTCGCCGCCGTCGTCTCCATCGAGGTGTTGCGCAAGTACCAGGAGTGGGAAGAGCGCGAGATCAACAGGATCATCGACGAGCGCATGGCCAACCCGGCACCCGGCATCCCGATCGAGGACGTCATGAGGGACACGCTGGCGCGCAGTGAGTGAGTACCGGACGGTCTCCCGGCCCGAGACGGAGGCCGAGCTCCGGAAGATCCCTCGTGACATGGCACTGCGCATCCTGGCCAAGCTGACCGAGCTGGACAGTGATCCTCTCGGCTTCAACACCACCGCACTGGTGTCCCAGCCAGAGCATCGCCGCCTGCGCGTCGGCGACTTCCGCGTCGTCTACACGATCGACAACGGCGTGTTGGTGGTATGGGTCGTGCACGTCGAGCGTCGCTCCACCGTTTACGACACCTGAGCCGAGGGGCTGGGCCGGCGCACGCACGAGCCGGCCCCTTCTACTGGGCCCTGAACGCAGAAAAGCCCCGCACCATAAGGTGCGGGGCTTTCCCACAATGATTGTTCGGCGGCGTCCTACTCTCCCACAGGGTCCCCCCTGC